>JBBIVC010000096.1:0-7767 GCA_037439905.1 Thermoflexus sp. | reverse complement strand
TACGCAGTCGATGTCCCCTGTTCCGAGCGCCAGAGAGGCGATGCGCCCAGGAAGCGGTTCCGCCGTCACCGCGACTACGTGTGGGAGCTTCCCCTTCCTGTTCCTGATCAGGTTCAGGGCCTCGGTGCGGACATTCTGGGCCCGGTCGCTGCGCATGGTCCACTTGCAGCTGATGCAGGCGTGAAGAATGGGCGCCGTAGAGACGGTGCTTCGTAGGCTCGTCAGCTCCGCGAGGCCGGGGCCGACAACCGCCCCGGGGTGATTGATAACCTCGTCAGGTTCCGGCCGCCGGAAGATGACCGTGTCCGGCCCAATCTGGTAGTCCCTTCCGAGCGCGGCCGCAAGCGCCCGGTCTTTGCGGGCGGCACTCTCAAGGAACTCGAGGTGGCTGTACTGCTCGTAGTTAGCAATCCCGCCACGGCCCCCGAGGCCCAGCCGCCCGATTTCCCATGTGCCCGGACGAAGGTGGCCGAGCCGAAGAAACGTGGCCCGTAGGAACCGCTCCACCGCCTTTTCAAACCGCGATCCCGCGACTTGCCCCTGCAGGCGTGGTCCTGTTTTCGTGACCCCTAGCCCGGCCGCCAACGCGTTGGCCGCCGTGACGCTGGCGGAGCTATCCGAATCAGCGTTGGTTGCGACTCCAGAGTTGTCGAACCACAGGAGGTTGTCCAGCAGATATGCATGGAACTCGTCCCGGGCCTGTTTGAGGAAGGGTGCCTCGCCCATTGGCCTAACCCGCCGCTGAGGCGGCAGTCTCCATCAGCCTTGCCACATCTCGGCTGGCGATAGCCGCCATCAGGGCCGTCCCAATCGCCCTGGCCACCGGGGGTGGAAAGGCGTTTCCCACCTGCCGGTACGCGGATGTCTTCTTTCCGTGGAACTCCCAGTCGTCAGGGAAGCCTTGGAGCCGAGCAGCCATCCTCACGGTGAGCTTTGGTCTTGCGTCTTCAGGGAAGTCGGGCCCGGGTGGCTCAGCGCCGATTCCAAGCCCATCCACACCGAGTTGCGCCCACTGGCGCCGAGCGCGGGTGGGGCCAAGGTCGGGGCCACCGTGTTTCTTCGACCCACCCACGATCGTCGGCGCGATCCCGGCCGCGCGGCGACTCCACGCCGCCGCGCCCGGCCACCCATTGGCTGCCATCAGATCCTCCAGCGCCGCCCCAACCGTCACACGAGAGGCTCGGGGCTCAGGCCACCTGAAGCGGAGGAAGTCCTCCGGACGCATCGCAAGGATCAGGTATCGGGGTCTGAGCTGAGGGACTCCAAAGTCGGACGCGTTGACGAGCCTCGCCTGGGGAATGTACCCGAGCTGATCTAGCCTCCGGAACAGCGTAGTCCGGTACTCACGGAACCGCTCGCCCGCCAGGCCACGGACGTTTTCGAACATCACGGCTCTGGGCCTGCACTCTGAAATGATGCGCAGCGCCGCGGGGAAAAGGTCCCGCTCGTCATCAGGACCCAGCTGTTTGCCCGCGAGGGAGAAGGGCGGGCATGGAACCCCGCCGGCGACGACATCTACTCCCCGGAACTCGCGGCCGTTCAGCTGCCAGATGTCCGCCCCATCCTGGGGACGCTCAATGACATTCCAGGCCGGGCGGTTGATCCTGAGCGTCGCTCGAGCATCCGGGTCTATCTCCGCAAGCGCGACGTGTTCGAATCCAGCCTGTTCGAGCCCCAACGCTTGCCCGCCAGCACCCGCACAGAGTTCCAGCACCGTGTGCCTTCGCGATTCCATTGACCCGTATTAGATCAGAATGCATGTTCGAACGCAAGAAGACCTATGCGGCGCCGTCTTGCACCTCCTGTCGCTTCCTGCCGCCGCGGCCATCGGGGGCCTTACGGGGATACCCTCCCCCGCCATCACACTGTGACGTGCTTCGCAGTCCCCGCCGGCGCCAGCCCCCAACACTGGTGAGGCGGCACGGCCGCGACCTCCGCTTCCCGGATGCTCCTATCGCCCCGGTTCTGCCGGGCTCATCGCCGTGCCGCCGCTTCATGTTCGGAGGGAGAACACGCACATGCAGGCAACAGCACCACAGGCGACGGCCGAGGCCTTCGCCGAACGCATCTTCGCTGCCGGTCTCGCCGCCTTCGATATCTATGGCCTCTACATCGGCGACAAGCTCGGGCTCTATCGCGCGCTCGCCGGGGGCGGCCCCGCCACGGCGGAGGAGCTCGCAGCAAGGGCCCGGGTCGATACCCGCTACGCGCAGGAGTGGCTCGAACAGCAGGCCGCGTCCGGTGTCCTTCGCCACGCCGGGGGGCGCTTCGAACTGCCGCCCGCCCACGCGACCGTGCTCCTCGATAAGGACGACTCCGCCTACCTGGGCGCCATGGCCCGCATGGTCACGGCTGCCGGGCTCCAGATGCCCCGCATCCTCGAGGCCTACCGAAGCGGGAGCGGCCACCCCTGGGAGGCTTACGGCCCCGACATGATCGAGGGCCAGGCCGACTTCAACCGCCCCTTCTTCCTGAATTCCCTGGTCAGCGACTGCCTGGCCACGGTGCCCGCCATCCATGAGCGCCTCTCCCGGCCCGGCGCACGCGTCGCCGAGATCGGCTGCGGCGGTGGCTGGGCCTCCATCGCCATCGCCCGCGGCTACCCGGGCGCAGCCGTGGAAGGGTTCGACCCCGACGAGCTTTCCATCGACATCGCCAACGCGAACGCCCGCGACTATGGCGTCGCCGATAGGGTCCGCTTCCACGCGGCCGACGCGGCCACGGTGGCAGGTGACCGCACATTCGACCTGGTTGCGGCCTTCGAATGCATCCACGATCTTTCCGACCCCGTGGGCGTACTCCGGAGCATGCGCTCCCTCGCGGCCGAAGGCGGCACCGTGCTGGTGATGGATGAGCGTGTCGCCGACGAGTTCGGCGAGGCCGACGATGTCGAGCGGTTCTTCTACGGCTTCAGCATCACCACCTGCCTCTTGAACGGCCGCGCCGGGCACCCCTCGGCCGCCACCGGCACCGTGATGCGCGCCCCCACCCTCGAGCGCTATGCGCTCGCAGCAGGCTTCGCCGGGGTCGACGTGCTCCCCATCGAGAACGACTTCTTCCGGTTCTACCGTCTGTACTGAACGCTGCGCGGGCGGCATGGCGGAACCCTGCCGCCCGCGCTCCGTCACGAGAGCGACCCCCGGCCCGGGGGGAATTGTTCACGAATCTGCGGTTCATTTTGTGGCAGCGATGGAGGCGACAATAAGCTACGATGCTGGGGCGAGGCCCTCACCGCCTCAGCCCTTCGCCACGGGCCATCCCATGCTGCCCCGCATCCAGTACGCCCAGGCCCCCGACCGCGTCTCGATCGCCTTCTGGTCGGTGGGCGATGGCGTCCCGCTCGTGGTCATGTATCCGCCCGGCTTCAGCAACATCCAGTTCGAGTGGGAGATGCCCGAATCGGCCGGCGTGTACGAAAGCGTGCGCAGCTGGGCAACCGTGATCCGCTTCGACCATCGCAACAACGGCCTCTCCGAACGCGGTGTCGCCGATGTCTCGCTCGAGGGTTTCGCGAACGACCTGGATGGCGTGCTCAACCGGCTCGACCTTGGCCGCGTGCACCTGTTCGCCGGCACGGATTGCGGCAAGGTCGCCATCCATTACGCCGCCCACAACCCGGAGCGGATCGCCTCGCTGACGCTCTTCCGCGCCAACCCGGGTCCGGGGAGCTCGGCTGCCGCCCCCGAATGGACGAACCTCCGCCCCGTCCTCGATCGTGATTGGCGCCTCTTCACCGACCTCCTGGCGACGGCAATCAACGGGCTGGAGGATGGCGCACAGACTGCCCGCATCGCGCGCTACATCCGCGAGAGCGTGAACCCCGGGGAGTTCACCGCGGCCAGCGATTCCCTGGCCCGCGCGGATGTCCGTCCGCTGCTGGGGCAGGTCCGCTGCCCGGCGCTCGTGCTCCACCGGATGGATTCGCCCTTCTTCGCCATCGAGCGGGCCCGCGGCCTCGTCGCCGCCATCCCCGATGCGCGGCTCTCGGTGCTCCCGGGCAAGTCGCCATTCGCGTGGGACGAGTCCGTGGTCGATGCCGTCCGCTCCTTCGTCCTGGAGGTTGCCTCGGCCGAGAACCGCGCGCGCTTCGGCGTCCGCAGCGGCACGCGCTTCCGCACCATCCTCTTCACCGATATCGAGCGCCACAACGAGCTGATCCGCCTCCTCGGCGACCACGCCGGACGCCAGGTGCTGCGCGAACACGAGCGCATCACCCGCGAGGCGCTCCGCGCCCACGGCGGCAACGAGGTGAAGTCCATGGGCGATGGCTTCCTGGCCTCGTTCAATTCCGCCCAAAAGGCGCTCGAATGCGCCATCGCGCTGCAGCGCTCGCTGGCCGCCGAGAACCTCGGCGCCGGGCTTACCGGACCCCTGAGCGAGGGCCTCCGCGTGCGTGTCGGCATCAACGCCGGCGAGCCCATCGCCGAAGACGACGACCTTTTCGGCACGGCCGTCATCGCCGCGGCGCGGATCGCCTCGCTCGCCGCCGGCGGCGAAATCCTCGTCGCCAACGTCGTCCGCGAACTCGCCGCCGGGAAGGGCTTCCTCTTCAGCGACCGCGGCGAGCAGGCCCTGCGGGGCCTCGAAGACCCCGTCCGGCTCTGGGACCTGCGCTGGCAAGAATGACCGGGGGCGCTGACGGCCCCTTACCGGAGTTCTTGGTACCTTCACCGCTGACATGAAGACACTACTGACCGGGCTGGCCGCCGCCAGCCTGTTTGCTGTCCTGTGGCTCGGACCATCGGGCGCCCCGGCCACGAACGCGCAATCCGGCATCGACTGGGAACCCTGCGGCGGCCGCGTCGAATGCGGCACGCTCGCTGTCCCACTCGATTACGGGCGGCCGGCCGGGCCCACCATCGAGCTCTCGCTCATCCGCATCCCGGCGCGCGAGCCCGCCCGGCGGATCGGCATCCTCATCGCCAACCCCGGCGGCCCTGGCGCCTCGGCCATCGAGTTCACGCGCGTCTGGGTCAGCCTGCTCTCCAACGACATCCGCAACCGCTTCGATATCGTGGCCTTCGACCCCCGTGGCGTTGGCGAGAGCTCGCCTATCATCTGCCACGACCGCCTCCAGGAACTCATCGCCTTCGACCCCGACCCCGACACCAACGAGGAGTGGGAGGTGGCGAAGCGGGTCTCGCGCGAGTTCGCGGAAGATTGCGCCCGGAAGTACGGCGATATCCTCCCCTACCTGGGGACAAAGAACGTCGCCCGCGACATGGACCGGGTGCGGGAAGCCCTGGGCGAAGAGAAGCTGAATTACGTCGGCTACTCCTACGGCACCTCGATCGGCGCCGTCTATGCCGACATGTTCCCCTCGCGCATCCGGGCGATGGTCCTCGATGGCGGCACCGACCTCTCGCTCGGCTACGAAGACACGATCCGGACGCAGATCATCGGCTTCGAGCGCGCCTTCCAGGCCTATCTCGATGACTGCACCGCCAGGCGTTGCGCCATCGCCCGCGACGGCGACCCGCGGGCGCTGGTCAACGCCATCATCGCCCGGGCGGAGGAGAAGCCCCTGCCCGCATCGCGCGCCGACCGCCCCGCCGGCCCGGGCGAGGTCCAGCTCGGGATCATCTCCGCGCTGTACAGCAAACTGAGCTGGGGGGCGCTCACCACGGCCCTCGAACAGGCGAACAGGGGCGATGGCACCGGGCTCGTGCAGCTGACCGATGCCTACCTCCAGCGCGAGCCCAACGGCGAGTATCCCAACCTGATCGAGGCCAACGCCGCCGTGAACTACGTGGATACGGAGTGCCCGAAAGACCCGGAGGCCTTCCGCGGTCTCGGCGACGTGGTCGCCCGGGAGGCCCCGACCTTCGGGCGCTCGGCCTCCACCTCCGGGCTCGTCTGCGCCTACTGGCCCGCGAAGCCCGACCCTGTATCCGCCCCGCGGGGGGCGGGTGCGCCGCCCATCATCGTCATCGCCACCACGAACGACCCGGCGACACCGTACGAATGGGGCGAGGCCCTGAGCCACCAGCTCGAAAGCGGCGTCCTGGTGACCTACCGGGGCGAGGGCCACACCATCTACGCGCAGGGCAGCGGCTGCATCGATGAGGTGGTCGATGCCTACCTGGTGGGGCTGGCCGTGCCCGGGCCCGGCACCACCTGCGGAAACGGCCCGCCCCCGCCCGGGGCGAGCGCCTCGACCGCCACGCCACCCACGGAATCGCCCGGCACCCCGGTACCCGGGAGCACAGCGACGCCGCCCATCGCGCCCTCCACCGGCCAGGCCGATGGCGACGGCGAGGCGGATACGTTCTGGTACTGGGTGTTCGGGCTGGGCTTCTTCGCGCTCGCGCTCGGCTTCTTCGCCGCCGGCTTCATCCTGCACCGGCGGGAGTAGCGGTTCGCCAGCGAAACATGTCCTAGACTTCGCGCAAAGGGGCGGGGCGGAGGAAGAGACCATTGGCCGAGGCAACGCCCGGGACAGCTGTTGCGGCTCGCGCACGGCGGGCGCCGCGCGTCTTCTTCGGGTGGTGGATCATCGCGGCCGGCGCCGGCCTCCAGATGATGCAGGCCATGTTCCTGGGCCAGGCCTACGGCGCCTACGTGGTCCTGTTGCGCGAGGAGTTCGGCTGGAGCAAGACGATGCTCTCCGCCGCCTCCTCCCTGCGTGAGGCCGAGAGCGGCATCCTCGGGCCCGTCCACGGCTGGATGCTCGACCGGATGGGCCCGCGCACCGTGGCGCGCATCGGCGTCGCCATCCTCGGCGTTGGCTTCATGCTCTTCAGCCAGGTCGAGAGTCCGCTGACGTTCTACGGCGCATTCCTGGTGATGTCGGTCGGGGGCAGCATGGCTGGCTACATGACGGTGACCTTCGCCGCCGTCCACTGGTTCGAACGGCGGCGGGCGACGGCCATCAGCCTGACCTCGACCGGCTTCGCCCTTGGCGGCATGGCCGTGCCGATCACCGTGCTCCTGCTCGAATGGCTTGGCTGGCGCGGGACCGCGTTCCTCTCCGGCGTGCTCATCATCGTGATCGGGTTGCCACTCACCCAGGTGCTCCGCCCCCACCCGCACGATTCTGGCCTGCGGCCCGATGGAGACGATGAACCGCACGGCTCGGACCCGAAGGCCCTGGCCCGCTCCACCGAGGGCGATTTCACGCTTGGCGAGGCGGTGCGCCAGCCTGCCTTCTGGTGGATCTCGCTGGGCCACGCATCGGCCCTGTTCGTCGTGTCCTCGATGGGCGTGCACCTGATCTCCCACCTGCGGGAGAGCCAGGGGTATTCGCTCGGACAGGCATCAACGATCGTCTTCCTGCTCTCCCTCCTCTTCATGACGGGGAACATCAGCGGCGGCTTTCTCGGCGACCGGGTGAACAAGCGGATGCTGCTGGTGGCCTGCATGGGCATGCACTGCGCTGGCCTGCTCATCCTCTCGCATGCGGTGAATGTGTGGATGGTCATCGCCTTCACCCTGGTCCACGGGCTGGCGTGGGGCTGGCGAGGCCCCCAGATGGCCGCCATTCGCGCCGACTACTTCGGCCGCTCCTCGTTCGGGAAGATCATGGGCGTCTCGAACATGATCATCATCATCGGGACGATCAGCGGGCCGCTCATCGCCGGTTACATGTACGACCGTACCGGCGACTACCGCCTGGGCTTCGATATCCTCGCGGGGATCGCGCTCGCCGGGTCGATGTTCTTTATCCTCGCGCGCAGGCCGGTGCGTGCCACGCCTTGAACATCGAGGCTCTGCCGCCGTTAGCCTGCCCTTTCCCGGCCCGGCCTGTATCCTGAATCGCGGCTCCGT
>JBBIVC010000095.1:0-7792 GCA_037439905.1 Thermoflexus sp. | reverse complement strand
GGCCGCCGGGGGCGGTGGCGGCGCCGCGGCGATAGCGAACGGGCGAAGTACCCGCAGGGCCGTCGCGAGACCGCCGGCCACCTCGCGGCCGAGGGCAGTGGTCAGGTGATCCTCAAACGGGTAGGTGCGGTGGAGGCGGCGCCAGGAGGCGGTCCACTCCTCCAGCTCCCAGCCTTCGCCCAGGGCGGCCATGAGTTCGGGGGCGTGCGCGGCCACGCGCCGGGCGAGCGCCTCGTTCCACTCGACGGGCCCCTCGAAGTGGAGGCCCAGCTCCACCACGCGACGCGACATCTGCGGCTGGAGCTCGATGTGGGCCGCGGGCTGGCCCCAGTGAAACTGGAGGATGGTCCACATCACCTTTCGTTCGGGCCGGGGGACGCCGTCGCCGAGCGCGGCCAGGGCGAGGTCCTCCGTGTAGAAGAGGAACTCGCGCGCCTTCAGCCGGCCATCTCGCGTGGGCACAGGGGAAGTGTAGCGGGACAGGCGTTCCCGGGCGTTCACCCGGGATTGCTACACTGCCCCGGGTGAGACGCACGAAGATCGTGGCCACGCTCGGGCCGGCATCGTTGGCGCGAGAGACGATCGCCGCCATGATCCGCGCGGGCATGGATGTCGCCCGGCTCAACACGAGCCACGGCACGCTTGAAAGCCACGCGAAGGCGGCAGCCATGGTGCGCGAGGTCGCGGCGGAGGCCGGCCGTCACGTGGCGGTGCTCATGGACCTGGCCGGCCCGAAGCTGCGGACCGGCGAAACCGAGTTCACGCGGGTGCTGGAGCTGGTGCCGGGGCACGAGATCCGGCTCGTCAACTACCCGGTCGCCGGCACCGAACAGCTGCTCACGGTCGAGTATCCGCGGCTGACCGAGGACGTCCGCGCCGGCGAGCGCGTGCTGCTCGATGACGGCCACATCGAGCTCGAGGTGCTGCGCTCATCGCCCGAGGGGCTCGACTGCCGTGTGTTGGTGGGCGGGCCGCTGGGACCGCACAAGGGCGTGAGCTTCCCGGCGACCAACCTCTCAGCGCCCGCGCTCACCGACCGCGACCGCGAAGCGATCCGGGTGGGGATTGAGGCATCGGTCGACTACTTCGGCCTGAGTTTCGTCCGCGATGCGGATGACGTGGTGCAAACGCGCGAGTTCATCGAATCGCTCGGTGCGGATACACCGATCATCGCGAAGATCGAACGGCGGATGGCGGTCGAACACCTGGACGACATCCTCGGCGAGGCGGATGGCGCCATGGTGGCGCGCGGCGACCTGGGGGTAGAGCTGGCGCCGGAGGATGTGCCGGTGCAGCAGCGCCGCATCATCGCCTCGGCCGCGCGGAACATGATCCCGGTGATCACCGCGACGCAGATGCTGGAGTCGATGATCGACGCTCCGCGGCCGACGCGCGCCGAGGCCTCGGACGTGGCGAATGCGGTGTGGGACCTTTCGGACGCACTGATGCTGAGCGGTGAAACGGCCGTCGGCCGCTACCCGGTGGAGTCAGTGGCGATGATGGACCGGATTATCGTCCGCGCCGAGGAGGCGGTGGCCGAGGCCGAGAGCATGGGCTACGGTCCCCCGGAAACGGACGACCATTCGTATGTGGTGGCCCTCGCCGCGCGCAGCATCGTGGAATCGGACCCGAACATGCGCGGGGTCGCCTGCTTCACCAAGAGCGGGTACACGGCGATGCTCCTGAGCAAGGTGCACCCCCGCGCGCCGGTGTTCGGCATCAGCCCGTCGGAGGCGGTTTGCCGGCGGCTGGCGCTCGCGCGTGGCGTGGTCCCGATTCTCAGCGAGACGGTGACGACCTCGGAACAGCTCCTGCGCGTGGTGGATGATTCGCTCCTCCGCGGGCGGCAGGTCGCCGAAGGCGAGGAAGTGGTGGTGGTAGCGAGCCTGCCGGTGCGCGCGCAGGGCACGACGAACTTCCTGAAGCTCCATCGCGCCGGCGACGCGGCGGCGTACGAATGGTGACCGTCCCGATCGCGGACGCGCCGGACCCGGTGACCGCGGAGATCTGGCTGGCCGAGCTGCGGGCCTCCGGCATCCGGGCGGGAAGCTTCGAACAGGGCGCCGGCGCCGCGCTCGGCGGGGCATCGACGCCGGGCCTTGCGAGCTACCCGGTGATCGTGGCCCAGGGCGATGCGCTGCGAGCGCGGGACATCATCGCCGGGCTCGGGGGCGGGGAGTTCCTGCGGCCGGTCGCCGGTGATGGCGGGACGCAGGGGGCGCGCCAGCTCGTGACGCTGGCGCTCGGCGCGGCTGTCGCCGCCGGGCTGCTGGTGGCGGCCGCCATGGTCCTGGGCAGGTGACGCAGCCGTGGGAGGGACGGAATGAAACTGACCTACGAACTCTGGCGGCTGGTGGCAATCAGAGACGAGACGCGCAGCACCTGGGAGCTGGTGGGGCGCTTCGCGAACGCCCGCCAGGCGCAGCGCAAGATTCACGAACTGGCGGGCAACCACATCGTGAGCCCCGATGAGGGCTTCTGGTGGTACGAGGACAACGAGGGCACGCACACCTTCCGCATCGAGGCGGCGGCCGCCGACGAATAGCCGGGAGCCTCAGGCCGCGAGCGAATCCATGCGGGGAGGTTCGCGACGGCGCAGCGGCTTCGTCTCCTCCAGGTCGCGCAGCACATCCGTCGCGTAGAGCGCCTCCATGTCGTACTGGTGGACGCGCGCGGTGACGGGGACATCGAGCATGTTGTGGCCATCGCTCACGGAGACCACGCCGGGGACGCGCTTGAGGTAGATGTACGACTGCTCGAGGGTGCAATCGACGAGCATGACGCAGAAGCGGGCGCCGCCGAGGTGGGCGAGGAAGTCGGAGCTCCGGGTGAGCCGTTTGAGCGTTTCGACGAGGGCATTGACGGAGCGTTCGGCGAACTCATCTCCGCGGCGCTGGCGCACCTCATCGAGGTTTTCGAGCGAGAGCTGGATGAGCACGAAGGGGCTGTTGGCAGCACGGGCGCGCGGCATCTCGCGGCGCAGCTCGGCGAGCACGTAGTTGCGGTTGGGCAGGTTGTGGAGTTCGGAGAGGTAGGACGATCCGTAGAGCCTGGTGGAGAGGCGCCGCCAGTTGCGGTGGCTAAGCCAGCGCATGAGCAGGAGGTGGCCGTTCACCAGGACGAACAGGGTGGAGAGAGCTGCCGCCACAATGACGCGGGACGGGGAGGGGTTGCGGACCGCCTCGGCGATGACGATGGCGAGCACCAGCCCCCAGCCCGCCAGGACCGCGAGCCGGATGGCGTGGCGCCGCCGCTCATTGGCGGGCTGCTCGGGCGCGAGTGCCGCATCCGGGGTGCTGTTCATACATCGTCCTCACGAAGAACATCGGCAGCGGGCCGCGGTTCCATCAGGCCGCGCCGGCCTCACGGCCGTCGCCGGCGGCGTCTTCATCGAGCTCGCCGTGGTGGAGCGCGTACCAGCGCGGCGCGCGCGAGGTGACGTGGAGCAGGAACGCGCGGGCCTTCTCCTCGAGCGTGGCGATGCCGCCATGGACACGGTTGATGGCGGTATCCACCGCGGGGGGAAGCGCCTGCACGGTCTTCCGCGTCTCATCCCGCGTGTAATCGAATCCGCAGGCCAGTCCCTCGCGGTTGCAGGCGAGGTTGGCGGCGGCGACGACGTCGCTCATCGTCTCGATGGCGTGCACGCCCTTTGGCGGGTGGTGGTCGCGAATCGCCGCGACGAGCGGCTCCGGGAACTTCCAGCGTTCGGCGAGGCGGGCGCCCACATGTTCGTGGCCGATGCCGAAAACTGCGAGCTCGGCCTCGCGAAAGCGCATGTCTTCGCGGTTCACCAGGTCGATGACCTCCGCGAACGACTCGGGTTCGCACAGCACCATCGCGAGCTTGCCGACGTCGTGGAGGACGCCCGCGGTGAAGGCATCCTCGGGCCGGGCGACGCGCGTCTCTCGCGCGACGATTTCGGCGACGATGCCCACGCTCACGCTGTGCGCCCAGAAGAGGTCCTGGTCGAAGCCGCCCGAGTCGAGATCTGGCAGCTTGAAGGCATCGATGATCGCGGAGGAGATGGCAACCGAACGCACCGTGCGCATCCCCAGGAGGATGACCGCCTCGCGGACATTCGAGATGCGCCGCGCATAGCCGTAGTAGGCCGAGTTCGAAAGCTTCAGGAGCTTGGAGGTCAGCGCCTGGTCGGAGCTGATGACGGTTGCCAGGTCCATCGCTGCGGAGCGCTCGTCCTCGGCGAGCTGAATCGCCCGGGTTGCGACCGACTTCAGGGGCGCGAGGTCGGTGGTCCGGTTCACGATGGACCGCAGGCGGTTGCGCGCATCGAGGCTGAGGCTCGTGGAATCGACGGTCATGCTGCGCTCCTGCGCGTGGTGGTATCGGTCGAAACGACGCGGTTGCGGCCGGCTCGCTTCGCCGCGTAGAGGCGGTCATCGGCGACGCGCAGGGCCTCGTTCAGGCTATCGGCACACGAGGGGATGGCGGCCACCCCGGCCGATACCGTCATCGTCAGGGAGATGTCGTCATCCACCTGGATGCGGCTGCTTTCGAGGGCAGAGCGGACTCGCTCGGCGAACCGCGTCACGGCGTCGAGCCCGGCCCCGGGAAGGAACGCGACGAACTCCTCGCCTCCGAAGCGGCCGACGATGTCGCCCTGGCGGGTCGCTTTCTTGAGCACGGCGGCCACGCGGGCCAGCACCAGGTCGCCCACCAGGTGCCCGTAGCTGTCGTTCACGGCCTTGAAGTGGTCCAGGTCGAGCAAGGCAACCCCCATGGCCACGCGCTCGAGCCCGGAAGCAAGAAGCGCGTCCTCGGCAGCTTCGACCGCCGAGCCACGGTTGAGGAGCATGGTCATCTGATCGTGCCGGGCCATGTGGTCGAGCCGGGCGACCAGCTGATTGAGCTGAGCGTTCCTGTTCCGGAGGGCATCCTCGATGCCCCGGATCGCCGTGTGGTCGCGGATGTACATCACCTTCCCGGCGACCAGGCCGTAGCGGTCGCGGATGACGGCGGCGGAGACGGCAGCGAAGAACCGGCTGCCATCGCGGTGGCGGCCGGGCACCTCGATATCCACGACCCTTCCATGCTCGGCGAGCTGCTGATCGAGGAGCGCCTGCGACTCGCCCTCGGCGAACAGCATGGAGTAGTGCCGGTCCAGCACCTGGATGGGGTCGAATCCGAAAATCGCCTCGGCCGCACCGGTGTAGAGGGTTACCCGGCCGCTGGCATCGGTGGCGACGATCCCATCAGGACAGGCGACCAGCATCAGCTGGAGCATATCCGGGTCGGAAAGCAGCGACAGGAAGTCGATTCGCTCGGGTATCACCGGGTCCTCCGCACCATGCGTAGTGGGTATCGGAAAGCTGTGGCCGCTTGTGCAGGGGAATGACCACGCCCGGGCGGAAACGTATGCTTTCGAGCGCAATGGACTTCCGCGATTCACCCGGGGAGGCCGAGTTCCGCGCGAGCGTGCGGGAATGGATCGGCCAGAACCTCCCGCCAGCGCTGCGCGGGGACGCCGGCGAAGGCGAATGGGGCCAGCTTTCGAGCGGCCACGAACGCGACAAGGCGGCGCTGGCCACCTGGCGCGAACGGCTGCAATCGCGCGGCTGGGTCGCCCCCGCCTGGCCGCGGCGCTATGGCGGCGCCGAGCTCCCGGTGATGCAGCAGTTCATCCTGAAGGAAGAGATGGCGCGGGCCCGTGCGCCCCGATTCGGTGGGGTTGGCATCGGCTGGGTGGCGCCCACGCTCATGCAATTCGGCGCCGAGTGGATGAAGGAGCGCTTCATCGAGCCGATCCTGAGCGGGCGGGAACGGTGGTGCCAGGGATTCAGTGAACCGGGGGCCGGGTCCGACCTGGCGAGTGTGCAGACGCGGGCGGTCCGCGATGGCGATGACTACGTGGTCGATGGCCAGAAGATCTGGACGAGCGGCGCCCACATCGCCGACTGGATGATCCTGCTCGCGCGGACGGACCCTTCGGCGCCGAAACACCGGGGCCTGTCGTACTTCCTGCTCGACATGAAGACCCCGGGGATCTCGCTTTCGCCGATCATCAACATGGCCGGCAACAGCGGGTTCAACCAGGTGTTCTTCGAATCGGTGCGGGTACCGGCGGCGAACATGGTGGGCGAAGAGAACCGCGGCTGGTATGTCGCGGCGACGACGCTGGACTTCGAGCGGAGCCTGGTCGACCTGTGCGTGGAGTACCGTGCGATCCTCGACGAGGTGATCGCCTGCGCCCGGGAGGCGGGGCTGGCCGGGTTGCCCGCGAACCGCCACCGGCTGGTCGACCTGCTCATCGAGATCGAGGTCGCGCGGAACCTGAGCCTGCGGGTGGTCTCGATGCAGGCGCGCGGCACGCAGCCAAACTACGAGGCGAGCATCGTAAAGCTGTTCGCCAGCGAGCTGGAGCAGCGCATGGCCGCTGTCGCCTTCCATGTGGCCGGGATGGCCGGGCAGGTGACCTCGCGCGGCCAATCGTCCTGGGAGCTGCTGACGGGCCGCATCGGGCGTTTTCAGCTGCACTCGGTTGCGGCAACGATCGGGGGCGGGACGAGCGAGGTGCAGCGGAACATCATCGCGACCCGTGGCCTAGGCCTCCCGCGGGGTTAGGGGTATTCCGGCGGGAGGCGGCGTAGCACGTCGCGGAGCGGGTCACACAGGGACGGCAGCGTCTCGGAGACGATGCTCCACACGATATTCCGGCTAAGACCGAAATAGCTGTGCATGGCGAGGTCGCGAAAGCCGGCGATGGCGCGCCACGGGACTTCGGGATAGGCCGTTCGAACCACGTCGGGAACCTGCTTCGCAGCCTCGCCCATGATCGTGAGGTTGCGGAGCACGGCGTCGTAGGTCTTGCGGTCGGCAAAGAACTCATCGGCGGAGAGCAGTTGCGTCCACTCGCGCACCACCATCGCACTGTCGAGCATATCCTCGACGAAGAGCCGGAGGTCACGCGACCCTGACGGCATCTCGCTCGACAAAGGGCCTCACGCGTGGGCGCAGGGCCGCTTCCTCGACAAGGTCAACCTTTCGACCGAGGACGTCTTCAAGGAGGCACCTCAAGCTGGAGTACTGTGCATACGTGCAGGGCCCCTCAAACTCGACCAGGATGTCGAGGTCGCTGTCGGGCCGCGCTTCTCCGCGCGCGGATGACCCGAAGAGCCAGAGCCGGCGCACGCGCAGGGCGAGCAACTCCGCTTCGTTGCCGCCGAGCTTCTGCCGCACTTCCTCCGGTGTCACGGGTAACAGCATATCGCAATCAGCCTCGTTGGCATCGACAGCGGCCCTCCAGCCTTCGACAATGCGCTCCATGTGCCGAAGCATCAAGAAGCTGCGAAGCGCTGAGCCGCCGTGCACGGAGGACGACATCCGCGCGGCCGCCCTCCAGTACGTCCGCAAGGTGAGCGGCTACCGCGTCCCGGCGAAGCGCAACGAGGCGGCCTTTGCGGCGGCCGTCGAGGAAGTCGCGGCGAGCACCGCCCGGCTGCTCGACCTCCTGGACTCGCGCTGATCGTGCCTGGCTGGCCGAACTGGTAATCTCAGGCCATGAACCAGCGCGGGACGATTGAACAGGTCAGCATTTCGCCCGGGGGCGTGCCGAAGTTGCCCATCGCCGAGGGGCGGGTCACGGAGCTGGGCATCGAAGGCGACGGTCACGACAACCCGGATATCCATGGCGGCCCGGAGCGTGCCCTCTGCCTGTTCGCCATCGAGCGCATCGAGGCGATGGCCGCCGAGGGCCACCCTATCGCGGCGGGTTGCGCTGGCGAGAACATCACGCTCCGCGGTATCGACTGGGATTTGGTGGTCCCCGGCAGCA
>JBBIVC010000094.1:0-7807 GCA_037439905.1 Thermoflexus sp. | reverse complement strand
ACCACTGGCGCCACCGCGCAGGAATGCGCCCTGGTCCTGCGCGATGCCGGCGCCTGCGAGGTCTGGGTCATCGCCTTCGCCCGCGCCAGCTACGAGCCGGCGAGCCCGGACCCCATCGACGACTGAACCATCATTTCCTCTCGCCCGACGCCACAGGCCCTGCCTCGCGTCCTGTGCTCATGGGGTCACCCTTCCCTCACCCTTACCTCGGCCCACCAACCTCCCACCGGATCGCCCGCCGGGCACGTACAATGCAGGAACCACATTCGCCCCGGAGCAGCCATTGGCCACCGGAGCCCTCACGCTTTCTGCCACCGCTACCCGGGCCTCGGAAACCCTTGCGCGTGTCCGCGAAGAGGTCCACCGCGTCATCGTCGGCCAGGACGACCTGATCGACCGCCTGCTCGTCGGCATGCTCTGTCATGGCCACATCCTCGTCGAGGGTGTCCCCGGCCTGGCAAAAACGCTCACCGTGTCGACCCTCGCCCGCGCCCTCGACCTGAAGTACGTGCGCATCCAGTTCACACCGGATCTCCTGCCTGCCGACCTCATGGGGACCGAGATCTTCAACGCCGCCGAGGGCCGGTTCACCGTGCGCCAGGGGCCCATCTTCGCCAACCTGGTGCTCGCCGATGAGGTGAACCGTGCCCCGGCCAAGGTCCAGTCCGCCCTGCTTGAGGCCATGCAGGAACGCCAGGTCTCAATCGGCGGCGAGACGTTCCCAATCGAGGAACCGTTCCTGGTGATGGCCACCATGAACCCGATCGAGCAGGAAGGCACCTACCCCCTCCCCGAGGCCCAGCTCGACCGGTTCCTCCTCAAGGTGAAGGTCGACTACCCCTCCCGGCAGGAGGAACGCCAGATCCTCGAAATGAGCCTCGATGGCGCCGGCCCCGATGCGCGCGTCGTCGCCACCCGCGAGGCCCTCGCCGAGGCGAGCCGCGCCGTCGGTGAGGTGGCCATCGACGACGCGCTGAAGGACTACATCGTCCAGCTGGTCTACGCCACGCGCCGGCCCGCTGCCTACCGCCTTCCCGAGCTCCAGTCGCTCATCGCCTTCGGCGCCTCCCCCCGCGCAAGCATCGCCCTCGCCCGGGCTGCCCGCGCCCACGCTTTCCTCCAGGGCCGCGCCTACACCACTCCCGACGACGTGAAGGCCCTCGCCCACGATGTGCTTCGCCACCGCATCGTCACCACCTACGAAGCCGAGGCGGAGGAACTCACCACCGATGACCTCATCGACCGCGTGCTCGATGGCGTCGACGTTCCCTAGCCGAACGGGGACCCGCCGATGAGGCTGCCCTTCCGCCGCTCGCCAGCTGACCCACGCCGCAATCGCCCGGGCAAGCACCCCACCCATGGCCCCGGCCCCGGGAGCATCCCCCCCGAACTGCTCGAACGCGTCCGCGCCATCGAAATCAAGGCGCGCAGGCTGGTGAACAGCCTCTTCCTCGGCGAATACCACGCCGTCTTTCGCGGCCGCGGCATCGAGTTCGACGAACTGCGCCCCTACGTGCCCGGCGACGATGTCCGCTCGCTCGATTGGAAGGCCTACGCTCGCACCGGCCAGGCCTCCGTCCGCCGTTACCGCGAGGATCGCGACCTCACGGTCATGTTCGCTGTCGATGTCAGCGCATCGCAGCGGGCCGGGGCCCTCCCCCAGACCAAGGCCGACCTCGCCGCCGAGGTCTGCGCCGTGCTCGCGCTTGCAGCCATCCGCAACAAGGACAGGGTCGGCCTCCTCTTGTTCGCCAGCAGGCCGGAGCGGTACGTGCGCCCCTCCGGCGGCGCGACCCACGTCCTCCGTGTCGTGCGCGAAATGCTCTGGGCCAGTCCGCAAACCACCGGCACCGACATCGGTGCCGCACTCGAATACCTCACCGGCGTCCAGAAACGCCGCGCGACCGTGTTCCTCGTCTCCGACTTCCTGGCGGCCATCGACGCACGCCAGCTCCGGGCTGCGGCCCGCCGCCACGACATCATCGCCCTTCGCGTCCGCGAACCCCTGGATGAGCGACTCCCCGATGCCGGCCTCATCACCATCGCTGATAGCGAAACCGGCCAGCCGGTTGAGCTCGACACGGGCAGCCGCACCGTCCGCGAAGCCTACGCCCGCCGCGTCGCCGCGCTCGACGAGGAGCGTAGGCGCCTCTTCGGCAGCATCGGCATCGACGAAATCCCGCTGATGGTGGGCGTCGACTACGTCCCGGCGCTCCTGCAATTCTTCAAGCGCCGTGCAGTGGGTGCCGCGTGAAGGCCATCGCTGCCGCCGTGGTCCTTGGCCTCTGCGGTCTGCTGCCCGCGGTGCTGTCGGCGCAGGAACCTGGCCCCGATCGCGTCGAGCTCCGCCGTTCCTCGGCCCTCATTGGCGAGCATCTCCCGGCGACGATCTTCGTCTCCGCCCCAGCCGGGTCAGAGGTCGAGCTCACACCGGGCACCCCATCCTGGGCCGGCTTCGAACTCGTTTCGGCCGAATCGCCGGCGGTCGTCAGCCGCGGCGCCGGCTCCCTCTGGGTGTTCGAAGTGGTGCTCGCGCCGTTCCTCCCCGGCGACATCTCGCTCTCCCCCACCGTCGCGATTATCTCGGGCGCCGATGTCACGACCCGAACCCTCCCGCCGGTCCCCATCACCGTGCTCCCCACGCTGGGGCCGGATGACCCGCTCGAATTGACCCCGCTCGCCGCGCCCGTGGCAATCGATGGTGCCGACTCGCCGCTGCTCCGGCCGGCCCTCGTTTTGGGCGCGGCCGCCGCAGTGGCGCTCTTCGCCACGGGAAGCTGGCTGCTAGCAAGGCGCTGGGCGCGCCGGCCGCGGAGGCGGCCCGCTCTCGCACCTGCCGTTCCCGAGGCCCCGGGCCTTGAGACCGCCGAAACCGTGATCGACTCCGACCCGGTCTCTGCCTACAGGGTGATGTCGCTGGTCGTCAAGACCGAGCTCGCCCGCCGCTACGGCCTCCGTGCCACCGCCCTCACCAGCACCGAGCTCCGCCGCCGGCTCGAAGAACGCGGAGTCGATCGCTGGCAGGCGCGCCTCGTTGGTGGCCTGCTCGATGAATGCGACGCCGTCATCTACGCCGGCTACCGCCCCGCCGCCGAGCGCCGCCAGGCGGACCTCACGATGGCCCGGGAGATCGTGGAGGTGGAGGCCTGATGGAGTTCGCGCTCCCCTCTGCCCTGGGCCTCGCGCTCCTTGCCTTGCCCGTCGCATGGCTCGCGCGCCGCCGCGCCCGCGGCTACCCGGTCCCTACGGTCGCTCCGGTCGCCGGGATCCCGCCGGGCTGGCGCCTGCGCGCAGCCCGCGCGCTGCCCGTCCTCCGGGTGCTCGCCGTGGTGGCGCTGGCGGTTGCGGTCGCCGGCCCCCGCAAAGGCAACGCTACCGCTGTCATCCCCGGAGAAGGCATCGATATCGCGCTCTCCTTCGATATCTCCAGCTCCATGCAACAGCGCTTCGGCGATTCGACGCGCCTCGAGGTCACCAAGGATGTCATCCGCGAGTTCATCCGCGGCAGGCAAAACGACCGCATCGGCCTCGTCGTGTTCCAGAAGGACTCGCTTGCGCTCTCGCCGCCAAGCCTCGACTACGCCGCCCTCGACCGGATGATCGCCGAACTCGAAAGCGGCCTGCTGCCCGACGGTACGGGCATCGGCGTTGGCCTGGCCGATGCGCTCAACATGCTCCAGGATTCCACGGCCGCCAGCCGCGTGGTCATCCTCCTCACTGACGGTGAACATAACGCTGACTCAATCAGCCCCGAGGCCGCCGCCGACCTCGCCGTCGCCCTGAAAATCAGGGTCTACACCATCGGCGTCGTCTCGGACGATAGCCCCTTCAGCCGCCGCGAAATCGATGAGGCGCTCCTGCAGGAAATCGCCGGCCGCACCAACGCCCGCTATTTCGCCGCGAGCAGCCCGGAAGCCCTCGCGGATGTCTACGAGGAGATCGGCAAACTCGAGACGAGCCGGATCAACCGGGAATCCTTCGAACGCTTCACCGAGCTCGCGCCCTGGTTCGCCGCCGCCGCCGCAGGCCTGCTCCTCCTCGAGCTCGTGCTGCGCGGCACCGTACTGAGGCGGTCGCCAGCATGAACGGCCTCACCTTCGCCCACCCCTGGGTCCTCGCCGCCCTTCCGCTTGTGCCCATCGCCCTTGCCGCCTGGCTGTGGGGCGTCCGTCGCGGCTACCGTCGTGCCGCCCGCGTCTCACGCGTCCGGGCCGCCGCGCCGCCATACGTGGCCGCCGCGCTGTTCTCGCTCGCGGTGCTCGCAGCCCTGGGCGCTGCGGCTCAACCTCGCTGGGGGACGAAGGATTCCCGCATCCCGCGGACCGGCGCCGACCTCGTCGTGGTGATGGATGTCTCGCGGAGCATGGACGCGCGCGACATCGCTCCCAGCCGCCTCCAGGCCGCCAAGGATACCGTCAAGGCCACCCTCACCCGCCTGGGTGGCGACCGGGTCGGCCTCGTCGTCTTTGCCGGCAGCGCCCGCACCCGCTTCCCGCTCACCACCGACTTCGCAGCTGCCACCAGCGTGATCGATTCCCTCGCCACCGGAGTTGTCTTCGTCGAGGGCGGCACTGCAGCCGGGCTCGGCCTCCAGGAAGCGGTGGGCCTCCTCAGCGACCAGGGCGCCTCCGGCCGCATCATCCTCCTCCTCACCGACGGCGACGACCTCGGCGGCGACCCTGCGGCGGCGGCGCTCGCAGTCAAGCAGTCTGGCGCCGAACTGTTGATCGCCGGTGTCGGCACGCCAGAGGGAGCCACCGTGCCGATCCTCGATTTCCGCACGCGCACCGAACAGCCACTCCGCGATGCCACCGGCCAGCCCATCGTCACGCGCCTGAACGAACCCTTCCTCCGGGCGCTGGCCGTCGCCGCCGGGGGCCGCTACCTGGGGTCCGACCTTTCGGTCATTCCTGGCATCGTCGATGGCAGGCTCCGGGCGGCCGAGCGCGCGCAGATCGACGCTCGGCCCACGACCATCCCCATCGAGCGGTACCAGTACTTCGCCGGCGCCGCCCTGGTCCTGGTTCTCCTCGGCGCGCTGGCAGAACGCATTGGGCGCGGCGGCTGGCGAAAGGCAGGAGCGCTGGCGGTGGCGGCGCTCCTGCTTTCCGGCTGCGCCACCAGCGCGTACGAGGCCAACGAAGCGGGCCGCGATGCCCTGGCCCGGGGCGAAGCCGGCCTGGCGATCGAGAAGTTCCTCGAAGCGCAGGTCGACCGCCCCGATGACCCCACCGTTGCCATCAACCTCGCTGCCGCCTATCACGCCGCCGGCCGCTACGACGAGGCCATTTTCGCCGCCCGCCGGGCCCTCCAGTCCAACAACCCCGGGATCCGCGCTCGCGCCTACGCCAGCATCGGCCATCACCAGTTCTCCGCGGGCCGCCTCCCCGAGGCGCTCGAAGCCTTCCGGCGCGCTCTGCTCGAACTCCCATCCGACGACTCGCGCCACGACTACGAGGTTGTGCTGAGGCTGCTCTACCCTCCCACTCCCACCCCCACGCCCCCCGCCGGGAGCCCCACACCCGCGCCAGGCGATGCCACCCCTCAGCCCGGTGAGCAGCCGACCGGAGAGCCTGGCGCTTCGCCGTCCGCACCCGCCGCCCAGGGCACACCCACTCCCGGCCAGGGCGCCCGGCCCGGGGAGGGTTCGCCGACGGCCGGCGCCGGCACACCGGGCGGCGGCTCACCTTCTGCTGGCCCGGGCACGCCGGTCCCCGGTGGCGATGGCAACCAGCCCCTCACCCTCGACCAGGTCGAACGCCAGATCCGCGACATCGACCGGCAGGTCACGCGTCTCATCGAGGAAGCTGGCGAGACGCCCACACCCGCACAGGCGCTGCAAATCCTGGCCGAGCGCGCGCGTATCGCCGCCCTCCGCGATGCCCTCGGTGGCGCCGTCTCCCCCAACGACTACTGAACCGTCCTCGCGCAGTCAGCCGCACGCCCGCTGTCGTACACTGCCTCCATGCGCGCAGTGTTCGTGATGGTGAAGACCGATCCCGGCCATACCACCGAGGTGGCCAACCGCATCGCCGAAGTCGAGAGCTTTTCAGAGTGCTACTCGATCACCGGCCAGTACGACCTCCTCGTGAAGCTCTACGTCGATGACGTCGATGGCCTCGGCCGGCTCATCGAGAAGCAAATTCACTCCATCCCGCACATCCGCGATACCTTCACCATCCTCACGTTCGAGGCATTCGGAGTCCGGTAACCGCCCGTGGAACGTGCCCCCGGCGTGGCGGAAGTGCTGTCGCACTGGTCATGGGACCTCCCATGGCTCGGCCTCGCCGCGCTGGCGGCCGGGGCCTACCTCCACGCCTGGCGCCGAAGCCGCCGCCACGGCAGCCCGCATCCCGCCTGGCGGGCATGGTCGTTCCTGGCAGGCGTGGGGATTCTCCTCATCGCGGTGGTTTCGCCCGTCGAGCACTACGGGAACGTCCTGCTCTGGATGAACTTCACGGGCTTCCTGCTCATCACCATGATCGCCCCGCCGCTCATCGTGCTCGGCGCGCCGCTCACCCTGGCCTTTCGCGTGGCCCGGCCCGCCCGGCGCCGGCTCCTCCGCGGCCTCTACCGCAGCCCCCCTATGACGGCGATCACCTTCCCGGTCGTGACGTGGCTCGGGTTCGCCGTCGTCACCTATGCCTGGCAGTTCACCGCGCTCATGGACCAGGCGGCCGCCAACGCTTTCCTGCGGGACCTCCAACAGGCAACGCTGCTCCTGGTTGGGCTGCTCTTCTGGGCGCCAGCTCTTGCCGCCGACCCCCTGCGCTGGCGCATGGCCTATCCGCTGCGGGCGCTCTACGTGGCGGTCGAAATGGCGCACAAGGCGCTCTTCGGCGGCATGTTCCTGAGCATGAATAGCCCCATGCACGATCGCTTCGCCGCCAACGCCCCCGCCTGGGCGCCTTCGGCCATTACCGACCAGCGCATGGCTATCCTGGTCCTTTGGCTCGGTGGGAACCTCGTCTTCGTTGCGGCGCTGGCCGGGCTCCTCATGGGCTGGGTTCGCTACGAGCAGCGCAACCAGCACCGCACCGACTGGCGGCTGCGCCTCCAGCGCGAAGCCGCCGAACGCCGTCGCGAGGCCATGGAGCAGGTTTTCACGCGGCCCGTCTGACGCTACTTCAGCGGTAATTGCCGAACTTCAGCTCGATCCCGTAGTCCTGCTGCTTCAGGTCCGCGATCACCTGCTGCAGCTCGTCCCGGCTCGGCGCGCTCACCCGCACCGCGTCACCCTGGATCTGCGCCTGCGCCTTCTTGTACTTCTGGTCCTTCACGAACTTCACGATCTTCTTCGCGATGTCCTGCTCGATGCCCTGGATCAGGGTCACCTCCTGCCGGACCGTCCCGCCCGATGCCTTCTGCGGCGTTCCCCGCACGAGGTTCTTCACCGGCACGTTCCGGGCGATGAGCCGCTGGCTCAGCACCTGCCACATCGCCTCCAGCTTGTAGTCGTCGGCCGCGTGCAGGCTCATCTTCGTCGCCCCGTGGTCGTAGTCGATCTCCGCCACGACATTCTTGAAATCGAACCGGGTGGAGATCTCCTTCCGCGCCTGGTTGACGGCGTTCGCGACCTCCTGGAGGTCGCATCCGGTGGTGATGTCGAAGGATTGGTCTTTCGCCATGGCGCCTAGGGTACCGGGCGAAGGCCGCTCCGGCACGTGGCGGCTCCCCTTGCCCGGGGCCACTACTCCGGTTGGGTGTACGGGCTTCTCAAAGGAGCGGCCGGACACCTTTGCCACTCCCAAGGGCGTTCGACGGGTTGTCTGCAGAAGAGCCCGCGGGACAGCTGCAGTGTGGGCGG
>JBBIVC010000093.1:0-7982 GCA_037439905.1 Thermoflexus sp. | reverse complement strand
GGGAGGCCGGGGTCGATATCTCCACTCTCCGGGGAAGCGGCCCGGATGGCAGGATTCTGCGGCGCGATGTCGAGGCGGCGGCCGCAAGCAAGGGCGGCACACCGGGCGCGCCTGCCGCAGCCGTCCCGGCGGTGGCGGTGGCAAGGCCAACGGCAGGCGCGCATGAGGGCCTGAGCAAGATGCGCCAGGCGATAGCGCGGCGGATGACGCTCTCGAAGCAGACGCAGCCGCACTACTACCTGACGCTCGACATCGACATGACCGCGGCGCTGGCCTTCCGCGAGCAGTTCAACGCCTCGGCGACCGACGAGCAGCGGGTGAGCATCAACGACCTGGTCGTGAAGGCCTGCGCGATCGCGCTCGAACGGCACCCGAAGTTCAACGCCGCGTTGTCGGAAGAGGGACTGACCTACCACGAGCGCGTGAACGTGTGTATCGGCATCGCGCTGGAGGATGGGCTGATCGCGCCGGCACTGCTTGATTGCCAGGCGAAATCGCTGGGGCGGATTGCAGTCGAATCAAAAGACCTGATCAACCGGGCGAAGACCGGGCACCTGAAAGCCGACGAGTACAGCGACGGCACGTTCACCATCACGAACCTGGGCGCATTCGGCGTGGAGACGCTCATCGGGATCATCAACCCGCCGCAGGCTGCGATCCTGGGCGTGGGCTCGGTGATGCCGCAGGCAGTTGTGCGCGATGGCCAGGTGGTGGTGCGGCAGGTGATGAAGGTGGCCCTGAGCGCCGACCACCGGGTGAGCGACGGCGCGGAGGGGGCGCGGTTCATCAAGGAGATCCAGGCGCTGCTGGAAGGGCCGGCCGCGCTGGCGCTGTAGGTCCTATTCTCGAGGCCGGCGGATCAGGCCTTCCTGGGCGACCGAGGCGATGCGGACCCCGCGGCGATTCCACATGGAACCGTGGATCAGGCCGCGGGCGGCGCGAGCCACCGGGCTTTCGGCCACGTAAAGCAGCCAGTCATCGAAGTGTGGGGGGCTGTGGAACCACACAGCATGGTCGAGGCTGGCCGACATGCGCTTGCCCCAGGCGAGGCCGTGGGGACGGGCGGCGGTGCTCAGGAGCGTACGGTCGCTGGCGTAGACGAGCACGGCGGCGTGGATGAGGGGGTCGGCTGGCAGTTCGCCGGCTGGCCGGATCCACATGCGCTTGTACGGTGGCTGCACCTCGCCGGGGATGTCCGGGTCGCAGACGCGGATCTCGATGGGGGCGTGGCGGCGGCGGCGCTCGGAGTCTTCGAGCATCTCGCCGCGGTGTTCTTCGTGGGTGGGCAGGCCCTCGGGGCCAGGGGCATCCGGCATGATGCCCTGGTGCTCCACGCCTTCCTCTGGCCTGGCAAAGCTCGCGGAGAGGTCGAAGATCGCCTCTCCGCCCTGGTAGGCGACCACGTGGCGTGTCGAAAACGTCCGGCCATCGCGAATACGGTCAACGACGAAGCGGATGGGCACATCATGCGAGCCGCCCTTGAGGAAGTGGCATGGAGGGAGTGGATGTGCCCTGCATCGGGAGCGAGCGTCATGCCTGCTGCCACCACCGACTGGGCGGCCACGTGTCCACCGAAGAGGCGGCCCATGCCGGGCCCGGGCTCGCCCAGGAAGAGGTCCCGGTCGAGCCGTTCGAGCTGGAGGTTTGCAAGCAGCGTTTCGAGGGGGGTCTTGCGGCTCACGACAGGTATTCGAGCGGCACTGGCGGGTTCGCCAGGGGGCGGGCCGCTATCGCCATCAGGATCATCATGTTGTCGTCGCCGGCGATGCGGTTTTCGTGCAACAGGCCGCAGCTCTTGCAGCGGTGGATGAGCATCCACTCGCCTCCCTGTGCGACGAACACCGCGAGCGGCTCCATGGGCCCGCCGCAGGCCGACTTCCTATCGCCCGGGAAGTTATCGACGTGGCGCGACCAGAGGCATTGGGGGCAGTGGTTGCGCTGGGTCGTCCCGAACGAGAGGGTATCGACCTGTTGCCTGCACTTGATGCAGCGGAATGTCTCGGGCTGGCTCATGGGACAGGATCAGGATAGGGCGGGATGGCTCAACGGTCAGCGTGAAGCCGCTTGCCCATCACGTAGAATGGCCAGCCCCCGGCGGTGAAGGTCATTTCGATGATGTGTTGGAAGCCGAGGCGGCTGTAGAGGCGATGCGCCTCGCTATCGGTGCGCGTGCTTAGAACACAGGTGCGCTCCGGCCGGTCGCGAAGAAGCTCCGCGATGAGCCTGGTGCCGATGCCTCGGCACTGGTACGCGGGGTGCACGGCCAGCTCAACCAGCTCATACGAGTCGCCGAACCAGTCGCTTGCGGTATCGGGTGGGACTCGCTGGATGACGGTATCGTGCCACCACTGGCCACGTTCGCCGTGGTAGCCATAGGCCATTCCGACGACCCGCTCCTGGTGGGCAGTGGCTACCAGCAGGCGGAAACCCTTGCGGCGGCAGTGGGTGTCCCTGAGGCGGAGCCGTATCTCCTGGCCACGGTCGAGGTCGCTGTAGGGCGGTTGGGCGAACGCCTCGCCATAGACAGCCATGGCCCCCTCGAACAGGGGGCCATGGACGGGGATCTCGCGGATGAGAAAGGACTCGGCGTCCATCTAGCCGCGGTACTGGGTCTTACCGCCAACCTTGTCCTTGTTCAGACGCTTGTTGAGGTGGAGCCCTTCGAGGAGGAACTCGACAGCGGAGGCCTCCTCGGCGGCGCTGCCGGTGGCGCCGAGCTTTTCGATGGCGGGGAAGATGCCTTCGATCTGCCGGGCGAGGCTGTCGTATTCGGCGCTCGGAGTCATGTCGCCGACTTCGACGGCGACGCCGGCCTTGAAGCGGGTGACGACCTGTTCGAGCTCACCAAGGTTGAAGTAGCGGTTGAAGACGGCAACGACGGCGCCCTGGATGAGCTTATCGATGATCTGGTCTTCGCGGCCTTCCTCGACGGTCTCGAATTCGACCTTGCCGCTGAGCGCGGGGATGACGTAGGGGAGGTCGCTGACGCGCGGGACGACGATGTCCTCTCCGGTGAGGATGGCGCGCCTGAGGGCGTTCGCGAGCATGGACTCGTAGTTGGCGATCGAGGCGCGGACGCTGACGCCGGAACGCTGGTTCACGTCGGGGCTTCGGCGGGCGAGCCGGCTGATTTCGGCGATGACTTCCTTCATGTAGGTTGGGACGACCACATTGAAGTCGCCGGGGACGGGATGGTGCTCCGCGTCCATGATGCCGATCTCGTGTTCGATGCGGGTGGGGTAGTGGGTGCGGACCTGGGCGCCGTAGCGGTCTTTCAGCGGCGTGATGATGCGGCCGCGGTTGGTGTAGTCCTCGGGGTTGGCGCTGGCAACGATAAAGACGTCGAGCGGCAGGCGGATGCGATAGCCGCGGATCTGCACGTCGCGCTCTTCCATGATGTTGAGCAGGCCGACCTGGATGCGCTCGGCAAGGTCGGGAAGCTCGTTGATGCAGAACACGCCGCGATTGGTGCGCGGGATGAGGCCGTAGTGGATGGTCAGTTCGTCGCTGAGGTAGCGGCCTTCGGCGACCTTGATGGGGTCGACTTCGCCGATGAGGTCGGCGATGGTGATATCGGGCGTCGCGAGCTTTTCGCCGTAGCGCTTATCGCGCGGGAGCCATTCGAGCTCTGCATCGTCGCCCTTTTCGGCGATGATGTCGCGGCCGGCGCGGGTGATGGGGTGGAACGGGTCCTCGGGGATTTCGCAGTGGGCGAGGATCGGGATCTCCTCATCGAGGAGCGAGGTGAGCGAGCGGATGATGCGGGATTTGGCCTGGCCGCGTTCGCCCAGGAAGATGATGTCCTGGCCGGCGAGGATGGCGTTGACGATGTGCGGAATGACGGTTTCCTCGTAGCCGTAGATGCCGGGGAAGAGGTCTTCGCCGGCGCGCATCTTGGCGATGAGGTTCTTGCGCATTTCTTCGCGTACCGGCAGGACTTGATAGCCGGACGCCTTGAGTTCGCCCACGGTCCGTGGCCGTTCGAGAGTTGTCACTGGTCCCCCACTCCTTGAGTTATCCGGCGCGGCGGTGCGCCGGAGAGCCGACGGAGAAGGTTGCCACCCGCGAAGGGCGCCACCCGGCCCCGGGCACCACCCGTTGGGCGGTGCGCCCGGCCTTTTCGCGCCGGGCCTCTTTCGCGATCATAGGTTGCCCCCCAAGGCTGTCAACCGAACCTGAACCGGGGCGGGAAAGCCCCCTAACCGAGCAGGGCATCGATTTCCGCGAGCCGCTCGGGGGTGTTGGCGTTGAGGAACGAGCGCAGGCCGGGATCGAACCGCCGCGCCTCCGCCTCGGTGAGCGTCTTGCGGCGAAGCCCGGCGTAGGCGACCACGATCCGGAGCTGGCCGCGCTCGACGTGCTCGCGGAACACGGGCAGGCAGGTGGAGGGACGATAGGCCGCGACCAGGGGCTGGGGGTGACCGCCAACGATGGGGCAGACGACATCCGCATCGTGTGCGGCCCCGGCAAGATGCCGGACCAGGCCGGGCTGGATGAGCGGCGAATCACAGGAACAGGCAAAGGCCAGCGGCGTGTCCACGGCCTGGAGCGCCGCGACCAGCCCGGCGAGCGGCCCCTGCGCCTCGTAGAGGTCCTCGACGACGGTGACGGAGACATGAGAGGCGACCGGGGGAAGAACCTGGCCACGGGCCCTGACGATGACGACGGCGGAAGCGACGTCGCTGACGGCATCGACGACCCACTGGAGGAGGGGCCGGCCGCGCAGGAGGGCGGATGCCTTATCGGAGCCGAAGCGTGTGCTCTTTCCCCCGGCGAGCACCACCGCAGTCAACGATTCCATGTGAGAGCCACCGCAACGCAAGCCGTAGAATCGGTATGTGGACCTGTTCGACGCATTTGGGCTGGGACCCGGTTCCATCGTCGCGGCCGTTGGCGGCGGAGGCAAGACGAGCCTGGTGTATTCGCTGGCCAACGAGGCGGCCGCGCGGGGCCTGGCCGCAGCGGTAACCACCACGGCGCGCTTCACGCGGCCGCGCGGCATCGCCATGCCGCCGTGTGTTGAGACAACCGAGGCGGCGTTCGCACTGGCGTTCGCCGGGGCGATGCGTGCCGGGGAGGCGCGCACGTTCATCTCGGCGGAAGTGGACGCGGGCCGGATGATGGGGTTTTCGCCCGAGACCGTCGCCGCACTGCCGCGAGGCGAGTATGTGCTGGCGATCGAGGCCGACGGCTCGGCTCACCGGCCGTTCAAGGCGCCGGCGCCGCACGAGCCGGCTATTCCGGTCACCGCCACGGACGTGGTGGTATGTGTCGGCCTCGCCGTGCTGGGGCACCCGCTGAGCGACACGTGGGTCCACCGGCCGGGGCTGGTATCGGATATCGCGGGCGTGGCGACCGGGGCGCCTGTGACGGCGGACGTCATCGTCGAAACGTTGCTGCATGCGGAGGGCGGGCGGAAGTCGGTCCCGGCGAGTGCCCGGCTGCACGCCCTGCTGAACCGGCCGCTCACGAGCGAGCACTATGTGGCGGCGAACCTCATCGCGGCGCGGCTGGTCTATGGCGGGTACAACACCGCCGTGATAGCCACGGCGCACGAAGCGGGGGCGATCCACGGGGTTGTGCGGTGAGGGGCTTGTTCCGGCGCAAGCCGCGCATCACCGATGCGATTTACGGCAACCTCATGACCTCGTTCGGGCGGGTGGTCGACCGGGACCCGCTCGTCAAGCTCCCGGCGCTGGCGCTCGCGGAGCGGGTGACGGGCGAGTATCCGGAGCTGGTGGCGGCGCTCGACGGTGCGACTTACGCGGGGTCGACGCTCTACCACCTGCGGCTGCTGGCCGGCGCCTGGGTGATGGCCGCGGAGCAGAGCGTGCCGCGGGCGACCGCGGAGGTCTTCGAGGAGGCGCTGGTCTGGCGCTTTGAACCGCTGGTGCGGGGCTCGGGCGAGCTTTCGCACCGGGTTTCGAGGCTGGCGCGGGGCGAAGGTGAGCGGGACACGCGCCTCGAACGCTAGGAGCGGCAGGGTCAGGAGACGCGGCGGACGCAGCCCTCGACCACGCGGGCGCACTCAAGCATCTCGGGGATCACCAGGTATTCGTCCTTCGTGTGCTGGTTGTAGCCGCCCCGGCCGATGACCACGCTCGCGATGCCGTGTCCGCGGAAGACGTTGGCATCGGTGCCGCCGCCAACCGGATGCGGGTCGGGTTTGAACCCGAGCTCCTCGAGGACGGGGAAGAGCAGGCGGGCTGCAGGGTCATCGGGGGTGAGGGTGTACCCGGGGTAGGCGGTGTGGAAGCGCGCATCGATGCGGGCATCGGGGTGTTTTGCCTGGACCTGTTCGATGTGGCGCCGGGTGCGGGAGACCATGGTCTCGACCTTCTCTTCGACCATGGAGCGCATTTCGCCCTGGATGATGGTGTGATCGGGGACGGCGTTGCGGACGAGGCCGCCGTGGATCTTGCCCACGTTGCCGGTTGTCTCCGCGTCGAAGCGGCCCTGGGGCAGGCCGAGGACGATTTCGGAGGCGATGGTTATGGCGGGAACGCCCTTTTCCGGCTCGAGGCCGGCGTGCGCGGCGCGGCCGTGCACCTCGATGTCGTAGGTGTAGTGGTAGGGCGCCTGGCCCTGGATGCTCGAGGGCGGGCCACCGCTATCGATGACGATGGCGACCTTTGCGGTGAGCCGGCTGTAGTCCATGTTGCTGGCGCCGAGGAGACCGACTTCCTCGCCGCGGCTGATAGCGACCTCGATGGGCCGGGTGACCGCGCCGTCCTCGATGGCCGATGCGATGACTTCGAGGATGACGGCACATCCGGCCTTGTTGTCGGCTCCGAGGATCGTCGTGCCGTCACTGCGGATGATGTCCGGGCCATCCCAGGTGGGCTTGATGCCGCGGCCCGGTTCGACCGTATCCATATGGGCGGAAAGCAGGAGCGGCTCGCCGGTGCCTGCGCGGCGGGCGAGAACGTTGCCGGCCGGGTCCTGGCTGACATCGAGGCCGAGGAGCCGGAGGCGGCGTTCCAGTTCAGCGGCGATGGCGTCTTCCTCGCCGGACGGGGAATCGATGGCGACGAGTTCGAGGAAGGTCTGGACGATGCGGTCGCGGTTGATCACGGCACGGGCTCCGGCTGGTGGTTGGGCAAGGATACGGCGGCCGGGGCCGTTAACGCCGCATTCATCACCATCAGCGATAGTGTTTGCATGGAACTAACGATCACCAACCGCGAGCTGCGGCTCGAAATCGCCCACAATGTGCGCCACCTGGGCGGGTACGCGACATCGTCCGGGCGCACCACCAGCGAGGCATTCATCCGGTCGGCCAGCCTGCACCGGCTGACGGACCGGGGGATGCGGGACCTCGCGGAGGCAGGTGTCACCACGATCATCGACTTTCGTTCGAACGCCGAGCGCGAGCGAAGTGTGACGCCCGACCCGGCGCCGTACGGCATTCGCCACATCCACGCGCCGGTGTTCCAGGAAGATGCATCGCCCGTTGGCATGGAGCGTCAGTTCCCCGGGTTCGGCACGGTATACGCGCGTTTCCTCGAGATGGGGCGCGAAGCCTATCGCACGCTGGTCGAAGCCGCCTCGGAAGCCGAGGGACGGGTCCTCTTCCACTGCGCCGCCGGCAAGGACCGGACAGGCGTTGCGGCCGCACTCCTGCTCGAACTGGCGGGCGCCGACGACGACACGATCATCGCGGATTACACGCTCACGGAGCCCCTGCTGAAGCCGATGCTGGATCAGTGGCTGCCGGAGATGCGGGAACGCGGGGTGGACGCCGTGCGGGCTGCGCAGCTCCTGGCGGCGCCGCGCGAGGCCATCGAGGAGGCCCTCCGCTTCCTGCGCGAGCGTCACGGGTCGGCAGAGGGCTACCTGCGTGACCTCGGAATCAGCGAGAGCACGACCTCGGCGCTGCGGGCGCGGCTGATCGCTTGAGGGTGTTATCCCGCGGCGGCACCGCGCTCGCCCCTGAGGGCCTTGAGCTCTTCCTCGAGCTCACGCATCTTGCGGCGGTTGGC
>JBBIVC010000092.1:0-7985 GCA_037439905.1 Thermoflexus sp. | reverse complement strand
CTCGCGCAGGGCGAGACCGCGGCCTTTCACCTCAAGGACCAGGGCCCGGACGCGCGGATCGCGCGCCTCGAGGGAGCGGGCGAGCTCTGAGGTGCCATCGTTCGAGCCGTTATCGGCGATGATGATCCGCCAGTCGTACTGCGGGTGCTGGTCGAATAGCGCCAGAGTGGTGGTGACGCTCTGCTCGAGCACCTTCACTTCGTTATAGACGGGGATGACCACGTCGACGCGGGGGCGAGGCCGGTCGCTCATGGCTGGCATTGTCGGCCCGGGGGCAAGAACGCGCCATCGGGCGGTGGCGAGAGGCACAACGAAAACGCCCACCGGGCCGCGGTGGGCGTTTGTCTCATCACATTCCGGGCTGGATGGTCAGGCGTTGGCCTGGCTCGCGCGGGCGGCGAGGCGGCGCTTCAGGCGGTCGGCCTTGCCGGTGTGGATCGCGCCCATCTTGGCGGCGCGGTCGAGGGCGGAGTAGGCGCCACTGAGGGCGGTCTTGATGGCCTCGGCATCGCCGGAGGCAACGGCTTCGCGGACCTTGCGGATGGACGTGCGCGCGAGGGAGCGGCGGGCGCGATTGCGGTCGCGTTCGCGAAGGGACTGGTGCCACCGCTTGATTGCGGACTTATGGTGAGCCATGCGTATCTCTAACCCGGAAGAGGAATGTGAGTGTCGAAGAGCTAGCGTATCGCGGCCGTGGTGCACGGGCAATGCGGGCCGGGGTGGGCGGGCTCCGAAGGAGGCACGTGGAGGGTTTGGCGCGGAGCGAGTAGCCTAGGCCGCATCTTCCGGGGCGAGGACTTCCATGCCACTCAGAATCGGCCTCATCGGCGCCGGCGCGAATACACGCCAGATGCACATCCCGGGCTTCCGCAAGCAGGCCGGGGTCGAGATCGTGGGGGTGGTGAACCGGAGCCGGGAAAGCTCGGAGCGGGTCGCCAGCGAATTTGGCATCCCGCGGGTGTTCGATTCTCCCGAGGCGCTGTGTGCCGACCCGGGGATCGACGCGGTGTGCATCGGCACGTGGCCGTACATGCACCGCGACTACACGATCATGGCGCTTGAGGCGGGCAAGCACGTGCTTTGCGAGGCGCGGATGGCGATGGACCTGGCGCAGGCGCGGGAGATGCTCGCGGCGAGCCAGCGCCACCCGGAGCTGGTAGCCCAGCTGGTACCTGCGCCGTTCGATTTCCGCCTCGGCCCCACCATCACGCGGCTGATCGAGGAGGGCGAGCTGGGGACCATCCGCGAAATCGTGGTGAACGCGCTCAACGGCTCGGGGCTCGATCCGAGGACGCCGCTGCACTGGCGGCAGCGGGCCGAGTATTCGGGCAAGAACGTGATGATGTTCGGCATCTATGTGGAGATCATCCACCGCTGGGTGGGGGATCATGCGCTCATCCAGGCCGCGGGCGAGATCGTCATCCCCGAGCGACCCGACCCGGAGACGGGCCGGCGGGGCAAGGTCACGGTGCCGGACATCTACGTGGTGACTTCCCGGATGGCGAACGGGGCGCGCATCACCTACCACCTGAGTTCGATGGCGGCCTCGGCCGAAGGGAACGGGATCTCCATCTTCGGCTCGAAGGCGACGTTGCGCTGGAAGATGGGCGACACGGCCGAGCTGATACCGCACGGGCAGGCGCCACGGCCGATCGAGCCGGACCCGGGCACCGACCGCGGCTGGAGGGTGGAGGAGGACTTCGTGAACTCGATCACCACGGGCGCGCCGGTGCGGCTGACCAGCTTCGAGGACGGGGTGCGCTACATGACGGTGGTCGACCGGGCGCACGAGGCGTGGCTTTCGACGACGGAGCAGGGGATCTAGCCAGTTCCTAGGCCAGGCAGCGCAGCGGCTGGTTGCCGTTGTAGATGAGCATCTCCCGGAACATCTGCACGTAGTCGAGCGGGGCGCCCAGCGGCTCGCCGCGCAGCTCCGAGTAGACCCGGTGGAGGTTCGGAACGAGACGCTCGCGATCGTGGAGGGCGGCGAAGCGGCCGAGGTCGAGGCTGGCGGCAAGTTCGAGTGGCGGCGTGCCTTTTTCGAACGCCGGGCGGGCGGTGTCCTGCAGCCAGCGGAGGTAGGCCCGCACCTCGTCGATGGCCCCTGGCCCGCAGATTTCGCCGTGGCCGGGGACGATGGTGCGGGGGCCGAGCGCTTCGATGCGGTCGAGCGCGGTGAGCCAACCGGCCACCGAGCCGCCGAGCGCGAAGGGTGTGCCGCCGTTGAAGATGATGTCGCCGGAGAAAAGGAGCTGGCGCTCGGGGATCCAGGCGACGATGTCGTTGGTGGTGTGAGCCGGGCCGACGAAGATGAGCTCGATGCGAAGGTCGTCGACATACACGGCCAGGCGGTCTTCGAAGGTGACCGTCGGGGGTGTGATGGGGCAGTCTCCGAAATCGACCATGGGGAAGAGGGCGTAGGAGCCGTGGCCGGCGGCAATGATCTCTCTGCGGCAGCGTTCGCTGGCGATGATGGCGCTGGCGGGGGCGAACATGAAGTTGCCGTGGGTGTGGTCGCCGTGGCTGTGGGTGTTGATGAGCGCGCTGACCGGGTGCTGCGTGACCGCGCGCACGGCGGCGTGGAAGGCGCGGGCGCGGGCCTCGGTGCCGGTGGTGTCGATGACGGTGGCGGAGCGGCTGCCGACGATGGCGCCGGCGTTGTTCAGGAACCAGCTGCCATCCATCTGGATGTAGGCGTAGATGCCGGGAGCGACTTCCTCGACGCGCGGCGGGGGGATCTCGGCATGGGCGGGAACGGCCTGGCTCGACATGCGACTGCACCTCACGTTCGGATTGCGCGGAGTGTAGGGCATGGCAGGGCGGCCGTGCGGGGCAGCGGTGGAGCGCTGGTATAGTCCGCGCCACGGTGCGCGACGCAGTGGTGGCCTTCGGGGCGCGAATCTTGTTCGGCATGCTCTTGCGGGGAGAGCCCCGGCTGGCCCTCGACGCGGCAAAGCGAGCCGCGTTCGACGCGAAGGCGGCAGACGTGCTGGCTGCGGGAGGCTCAAACATCCCATGGGACCTGCCATGGCCCGTTCACGAGTTCACCCGCTACCTTGTCCAGCGCTACCCGGTGCTGCTGCACGGGACGCCAAGGGCGGGTGTCGAATGCCTCGAGCCGGCGCCCCAGACGCTCTTCGATGGCCGGCGGGTCACCGCGGTCTTCGCCACCGACGATGGCACGTGGCCGCTCTTCTTCGCGACGCTCGACCGCTCGAAGCACGAGGGGCCGTACTCGTTGCGGAACGCCGCGATGGTGGTGGAGAGGCCGGGGAGCGAGCGGCGATACTACCTTTTCTCGATGGATCGCGGGCTGCGTGCGTCCGGCGTCTTCGGCCCAGGAGTGGTGCTGGTGCTGCCACGGGAGCCGTTCGCGCCGGCGGGCTCCGGCGTGGTGCGCTGGCCCGAGTGGGTGAGCGAGCGGCCGGTAAGGCCCCTGGCGCGCATCGAGGTCGGGCCACATGACTTCCCGTTCGCAGGCCGCATTGCGGTGCACCGGCCGGGAGAGTGGTTTCCGCTCACGTGGCTGCTCTACCGGTGGCGGACGCGGTAGCGAGGAACGCGCGGCGGGCGCGTGCGCGGTTGGCGCGCGGACCCCAGTATGTAGAGTGTGCGGGTCTTTCTCATCATCCTCGGCGCACTTGCGATGCTGTTCGGGTTTGGCTGCGCCGTCAGCGGATTCGGCACGTACCGGGCGGTCGATTCTGACGGCTACATCAGCAGCAAGCCGGGTGAGCTTTCGACGGGGACCTACGCGCTGGTCGCGCAGACGGTGGAGCTCGAGGACCGCAGCGATGACCCGGGCTTTCGTGAAGGCAAGGTGCGGATCCGCATCCGCGCCGAGCGTCTGGACGGTGGCGAGGTGTTCATCGGCGTGGGGAGCGAGGACGCGGTGGGCGAATTCCTGCTCGGCACGGCTTACGCGCGCATGACCGGGATCGAGTTCGACCCGCTTACGTTCGACGAGAACATCGTGCCGGGAAGCCGGCCAGCGCCGCCTCCTGAGGGCGTCCCTGCATGGCTCGCGTCGGTCTCGGGTCCGGGGAAGCAAGAGCTGACCTGGCGCGTGCGACGGGGGGAGAACGCCCTCGTGATCATGAACGCGGACGCCTCGCAGGGGGTGGCCGTCCGGGCGGAGCTTGCCGTGAGGTTCCCCTACGTGCGCGGCTTCGGCATCGCCTTCATGGTGATTGGCGCGCTGGTGTTCGTCGCCGGCGTGCTCATGGTGGCGCTTCCGCTCCGATCCCGCAGAACCGCCGCCGAGGACGCCGGGCCTGGCGGTGACGAGGAAGCCGGCGGATGAGCGCGCCGCCGGCGCCGAATGGTGCAGTTCGCGGATGTTCCGGTTACCCGGGGAGGGTCAGGGGATGATGACCTGATCCGGTTTGCACGACCAGGGGCCCCATGCGGAACTCCCGGAGCCGGCATCGGAGGCGAACGCGAAGAGCGCCACGCGCAGGTTCGTGACGGGGTCGGACCAGAGAGCGAAGTCTGTGCCCGTCGCTTCGAACCAGAACGGGATGAGCTGCATGAGGCCATAGGTGCCGTAGCCGACCGCATCGGGGCGGAACCGGCTTTCGCACCAGGCGACGCGGGCAACCTGGTCGAGACGGTCGGCTGGCCACCCGGCGGCAGCGGCGGCAGCCACGATTTCAGCGTAGGACAGCACGCCCACGGACACGGCGGGAGGGGGAGTCGCAACAGCGGCCGGGGCGGGCGCGGGCTGTTCCACCGGTGCAGGCGGCGCGACCGGCGGAGTATCGTGCACGGCGGCGGCCCCAAGCCCGGGAGCAGGGGCAGGGGCAGGGGCAATTTCGTTCTCAGCTTCGCGGGTGGTTGCCGCGACCGCGGGAGCCGGCGCGGCCTCAGCCGCCGCCTCGGCCTGGACGGGGACCGGGACCGTCACAGCCTCCGGCGTGGCCTCCCCGGTGGCGGACGGGACCAGCACGGTGGAGACCTGGGCGGAGGCGGCGCTGGCCGGCACCAGTGTCCACGACCGGATCTGCGGGGCCGAGACCGACGCCGTCCCTCCCGAGAGGAGATGCGCCGCGAGAAAGAACGAGAGGGAGAGCATGATGACTTCGGCGGGGCGCACGAACCAGCGCTGGGACGGTCGGGCAGGCTCGTCCCAGCGGGGGCGGCCGTACGGGGTAAGCGCCGGTTGTTCGTATGCTTCGGCGGCGACCCTGGCGTAGGCGGGCTCGAATTCGGCCTCGGCCGCCGGCAGGGGCATGCGAATCAGCCGGCCCGCGGCCAGGACGATGGCGACGCCATAGTCCATCCAGCCAGCAAGCCAGCTCGTGGCGCGCACCGACCCCTTCCGGAGCCGAGCCGTCACGCGGCGGTCTCCTCGCGTGAGGTAATCCTCATAAGCAGTTGGGCCTGCCTGCCAGGGCGCGAGCCCGGCCGATGGCCGGCGGCAAGCAAGCCAGTCACCCCGCCAAAGAGTGGCCGTAAGGGTCGCACATTGCGGTTGCTAAGGGCAATCGTTCGATCACCAACGATTTGTGATGCGGGCGCACCGATAACGGCCACGATTCACCCCGAAGAGGGGCCGCCGGGTGCCCAAGGGCTTCGCCGTCTAAGATGGGTGCCTACCACCTCCGCAGGACGAACGATGCAACTCACCGACACCCTGACGAACAGCCGGAAAGAGCTCCTGCCCGCCCTGGCCGAAGACGGCGTGGTGCGCATGTACGTCTGTGGGGTGACGCCGTACTCGGAATCGCACGTGGGCCACGCGCTGCACGCGATCGTGTTCGACGTGCTCCGGCGCTACCTTGATTGGCGCGGCATCCCGGTGAAACACGTCCAGAATTTCACCGACATCGCCGATAAGCTCATCGACCGGGCGCAGCGCCTGGGCATCGAGATGAGCGAGCTCGCGGAGCAGAACATCAACGATTACCTCGCCCAGCTCAAGGCGATGAACGTCCAGCCGGCGCACGTCTACCCGCGGGTGACCGAGACGATCCCACAGATCATCCGGTTCATCGAGGGGCTCATCGCGAAGGGCTTCGCCTACGCCTCCGGGGGCGACGTGTACTACCGGGTAAGGGCGTTTGGTGGGGAACGGTACGGCGCGCTTTCGCGGCGTGACATCGATGACCTGCGCAGCGGCGCTCGGGTCGACCCGACGGAGCTGAAGGACGATCCGCTCGATTTCGCGCTGTGGAAGGGCGCGAAGCCGGGAGAGCCGAGCTGGGACAGCCCCTGGGGGCCTGGCCGGCCGGGGTGGCACATCGAATGCTCGGCGATGGCGCTGGAGAACCTGGGCGAACAGATCGACATCCACGGGGGCGGCGCCGACCTGATCTTCCCGCACCACACCAACGAGATCGCCCAGACCGAGGCGTATACGGGCAAGGCGCCGTTCGCCCGCATCTGGATGCACAACGCGCTGCTCCAGCTGGGCAGCGAGAAGATGTCGAAGTCCATCGGCAACCTGGTGACCATCAAGGAGGCGCTGGAGAACTACGGACCGGATGCGTTGCGGCTGTTCGTCATCACGAGCCACTACCGCAGCCCGGTCACGTACACGGAGGAAGCCCTCGAGGCCGCGAAAGCAGGGGCGGAGCGGCTCCGGAATGCCGCCTTCGCGGTCAGCGCGGGAGCGGGGCCGGCTCTCGACGGCGGCGTGTTTCGCCAGCGGTTCATCGATGCGATGGAGGACGACCTGAATACGCCGCGAGCGCTGGCGGCGCTGTTCGACCTTTCCCGCGAACTTAACCGCGCAGCTTCTGCCGGGCAGGACATCTCCGGCGCGCAGGCGACGCTCCGCGAGCTGTGCGGCGTGCTCGGGCTCACGCTCCAGTCGCCTGCCCGTGAGGCGCAGGAGGCGGCGCCGTTTATCGAGCTGCTCATCAGACTGCGTTCGGAGCTTCGCGCCGCGAAACAGTGGGCCCTGGCCGACCAGGTGCGCGACGGGCTGACCGCGCTCGGGGTGGAAATCAAGGACGGGCCCGAGGGCACGACCTGGTCGCTCAAGTAGGCCGGAGGCCGCCGGCGCGCAGGGTGCTCGCGCCCTGCCCATGCTTACCGCGCGTTGCCGAAAGCGGCGTTTCGGGTCCGGTATACTGGGAGGCAGGAGGTATCCAGCTCTCGAACCATGAACTTCATCAAAACCACTGTGCTGCTGGCGACCCTCACGGGCCTCCTCGTGGCCGTGGGGGGCCTTGTCGGAGGCACCGGCGGGGCCGCGATCTTCCTGGTTTTCGCCGGGGTCATGAACTTCGCTGCCTACTGGTTCAGCGATAAGTTTGCGCTGCGGATGGCGGGCGCCCGCGAGATCCAGGAGCGCGACGACCCGCACCTGTTCGCCATGGTGCGCGAAGTAGCCGAGCTTTCGCGGATGCCGATGCCGCGCGTGTACATCATCGAAAACGACTCTCCGAACGCCTTCGCCACCGGGCGCAACCCGAAACACGCCGTCGTCGCCGTGACGACTGGCATCCGGCGGCTGCTCACCGACCGCGAGCTTCGCGGCGTGCTGGGCCACGAGATGGGGCACGTGAAGAACCGCGACATCCTCACGAGCTCGATCGTTGCGACGGTGGCGGGCGCGATCTCGATGATCGCCCAGGTGCTCATGTGGTCGAGCCTCCTGGGTGGGCGCGACCGGGATCAGAACCCGTTCGTGGCGCTGATCGTCATCCTCATCGCGCCGATCGCGGCGACCCTGCTCCAGCTGGGCATCAGCCGCCAGCGCGAGTACGCCGCCGACAAGACGGGGGCCGAGGTGACGCGCGACCCCGAGGCGCTGGCCAGCGCCCTCGAAAAGCTCCAGCGCGGGGTGCAGATGCGGCCGATGCAAGAGACCCCGGCGCAGGAAGCGGTTTCGGCGCTGTACATCGTCAAACCGTTCCGGGGCGGGGGCGGGATGGCCAACCTGTTCAGCACGCATCCGCCGCTGGAGGAGCGCATCGAGCGGTTGCGCAAGATGCGCGTCTAAGCCCGCGCACGCCGGCGTGAACATGCAGGCGCGG
>JBBIVC010000091.1:3685-8035 GCA_037439905.1 Thermoflexus sp. | reverse complement strand
CTGAGGACCTGGTGGCAAACGCCGCCGATGCGATCAACACGCTCACCCTCGATGGGTACTTCACATCGGGCAATCCCGCGGCCGAGGAGCTGACCGGGTACTCCCTCTCCGAGCTCATCGGCATGCACATGTCGCGCATCATCGCGCCCGAGCACCTTCAGCGGATTGCGGACGAAATCCGCGCGAAGGTGGCAGGAGAAAAACAAGCGACCTTCGTCGAAATCGAAATCATCCGTGCCGATGGCGAGCGGGTGCCCATCGAGATCACCAGCCGGTTGTTCATGCAGGATGGCCAGGTTGCCGGCATCCAGGGCCTGGCGCGCGACCTCCGCCCACGCCGCCGGCTGGAGCGGGACATCGCCTTCCGCGCGGAGCTGCTCGACAACGTCGAAGCCGCCACCTATGCCGGCGACATGGACGGCCGGGTCATCTACTGGAACCACGCCGCGGCGGAGCTCTTCGGCTACACCGCCGCCGAGGCGCTCGGCGCGCACGTTGTGAAGCTCCTCGTGCCGCGTGATCAGCGCGAGCTGGCCGAACGCAACGTGGACGAGCTGCGGGCCGGCCGCAAAGTGGTGGGCGAATACCTCTTGAAGAAGAAAGACGGCTCCACCTTCCCCGCCCACGTGACCAATGCCCCGGTGTTCCATGCCGATGGTTCTGTCGCAGCCATCGTCGCGATCTGTATCGACCTGACCGAGCGGCGGGCCCAGGAAGAGCGGCTGGCCGGGCTCGCGGCGATTGTCGAATCGTCGAACGACGCAATCATCCAGCACGACCTGGAAGGCCGCATCATCAGCTGGAACGCCGCCGCGGAGCGCATCTACGGGTATCGCGCCGCCGAGATTCTTGGCCAGCACTTCTCGGTCCTGGCGCCCGAAAACGAGCGGGATGAGGTGGAGGCGGTGCGCCTGCGCGTGCTCGATGGCTTCCGCATCGTGGGGAGGCCGAGCCAGCGCGTGCGCCGCGACGGTTCGATTGTCGACCTGAACATCGCCTTCTTCCCGGTCCGGGGCCCCGATGGAAAGGTCATGGGGACGGCCACCGTCGCCCGCGATGTGACCGAGCAAGCCCGGGCCGACCAGGAGCGCCGGCGCCTGGCCGCCATCGTCGAATCCGCGACCGATGCCATCATCGGCCGCGACAACCAGCGCCGCGTGGTGAGCTGGAACGCCGCCGCGGAGCAGCTCTTCGGGCGGACGCTCGAAGAGGTGGCTGGATCGTTCGCGTGGGAGATCGTCCCCGAGGATCTGGTGGAGGAGACCCGGGAGATGGCCGCCCGCTTGAGTGAAGGACTCCCGGTGACTGCCCAAACCGAGCGGGTCGACCGGGCGGGCCGCCGCTTCCCGGTCGAGCTGAACGCCTTCCCGGTACGCGACGCTTGGGGCGCCGTCGTGGGCAGCGCCACGTTCATCCGCGATATCAGCGAGAAGCGAAAGGCCGAGGAGGCGCTCGAGGAATCCCGGGCGCGCTACCGGGCAGCGGTCAGCGTCAGCCGCGATGCGTTCTTCATCTTCGAAGCGGAGCGCGACGCGGCCGGAAGTATCACCGACTTCATCTTCACCGCGATCAACCCGGCCGGCGAACGGCTCATCGGCTGGAGCGCCTCCCGGGTGATGGGGAAGCGGCTCTGCGAGCTCATCCCTGCCAACCGCACCGAAGGCTTCTTCGACCGTTACTGCACCGTCGTGGAGACCGGGGAGCCGCTGGAAGAGGAGTTCGAGCTTGCGGCAGCAGACGGCGCCACGCGATGGATTCACCACACCGTCGTCAGGCTCGGCGACGGCGTCGCCATCACCAGCCGCGATATCACGGCGCGCAAGCGTGCGGAAGCCGAGCGGCAACAGCTCGACGCCCGTTACCGGGCGATTGTGGATGGCACGCCCGATGGCCTGTTCGTCCTGGATGTCGAGGGCGATGGCGACGCGCGCGTGTTCCGCGTTGCGCTCATCAACCGGGCATTTTCGCTGCTGACCGGCCTCGACGCGGAATGGGTGGCCGGCCGGCGGGTGGAGGAGATCTTCCGTGGGGCTGTCCTCGAAAACGCCTTCCGCCGTTACGCAGACGCCATCGCCAGCGGCGGCACCATCACCTACGAAGAGCCCCTGATCGGCGGCGAAGGCCGCTGGGTTGCGGTCACCATGACGGCCCTCTTCGAGCCGGGCGGCCGCTGTTACCGGATCGTCGGGAGCGCACGCGACATCACCGAACGGAGACGCTCCCAGGAGACGGTGGAGCGCCTGGCCCGGATCATCGAATCGGCGAGCGACGCCGTGGTGAGCGTCGACCTGGAGGGGCGCATCGTCTACTGGAACCCGGCCGCCGAGCGCATCTACGGATACCTGGCCGCCGAGGTGCTCGGCAAGCACTTCCGGATGCTCCTGCTCGACGAAGAAGGCGACGAAACGGTCGGGCGCTGGCGGGAGGTCGTTTCGAGCGGCGTCACCACGGTCCGGCGCCGATGGCGCCGGTCTACATCAACCTCGATATCTCGCTGTTCCCGTTGCGCGACCTCGATGGCAGGACCATCGGCACGGCGAGCGTTGCCACCGATGTCACGGAGAAGCTGCGCTACGAGCGGGAGCTCCTGGAGCGCGCAGCCGACCTCGAGGCGGTCTTCGCGAGCTCGACCGAGGGCATCATCCTGGTGAAGCCGGACCTGCGGATCCAGTCGTTCAATGATGCTGCCCGCAGCCTCCTCCGCCGGTTGCACGGCGGAGACATGCAGGTGGGCGATTCGGCCCTGCAGTGGGTCTCGGAATCCGAGCACCCGGCATTCGTCCGGAACTTTTAGATGGCCCTGGCCGGGCGGTCCTTCACGTTCTCGCGCGAGGTGAACCCGCCCGGCGAGACGCTCTGGTGGGAGTTCTCCTTCGGCCCCGTCCGCATGGCCGATGGCACCATTCGCGGCGTGGCGCTGGGCATCCGCGACATTACCGAAAGGAAGCGCACCGACGAGGCGCTGCTGCAGGCGCAGAAGGCTGAATCTCTGGCCGTGCTGGCTGGCGGCATTGCCCACGATTTCAACAACCTGCTCGTGGGGATCCTGGGCAATGCGGGCCTGGCCCTGGCCGAGCTTTCGCCGACTTCGCCCGCGCGCCCCACCATCGAGGCCATCGAAACGGCGGGCCAGCGCGCCGCCGAGCTCGCCCGCCAGATGCTCGCCTACTCCGGCCGCGGGCGCTTCGTGGTGCAGCGCATCGATGTCAACACCCTGATCGAGGAGATGGCCCATCTCCTCCGCGTCTCGATCGGCAAGGGCGTCCGCATGAACTACCAGTTCGAACGGGAACTGCCTCCCGTGGAGGGCGACGCGACCCAGTTGCGCCAGGTGATCATGAACCTGGTGGTCAACGCCTCCGACGCGATCGGCGACGCCGAGGGGGCCATCTCGATTACGACGCGGGTGGTCTCGGCAAGCCGCCAGCTGCTGGCCGAAACCTACCTCTCGCCCAGCCTCCGGCCCGGGCGGTACGTCGCGATCGACGTGGCCGATACCGGCTCGGGCATGGATGCCGAGACGCTCAACCGCATCTTCGACCCGTTCTTCACCACCAAGTTCACCGGGCGGGGGCTCGGGCTGGCCGCGGTGCTCGGGATCGTGCGGGGCCATCGCGGGGCTATCAAGGTCGAAAGCGAGCCCGGCCGGGGCACCACGTTCCGCCTGCTGTTCCCGGCAGCCGCGGGCGAGGCGCAGCCGGCGCCGACCGCAACGGCCGAACTCGCGTGGCGGGGCGAAGGCACGGTCCTCCTCGTCGATGACGAGCCCTCGGTGCGGGCGGTCACCGCGCGAGCGCTCCGGTCGTTCGGCTTCGAGGTGCTGGAGGCCGCCGACGGCGTCGAGGGCGTCGAGACCTTCGCCGCCAACCACGCGAGCATCGTCTGCACGCTGCTCGATATCACGATGCCACGGATGGGCGGAGAGGAGGCGCTCCAGGCCATCCGCAGGATCGACCCCACGGCCCGCGTGCTGCTCATGAGCGGCTTCAGCGAGGACGAGGCGAAGGAACGGTTCGCCGGCCGGGGGATCACCGGGTTCGTGCAGAAGCCGTACGAGCTCTCGGTCCTGCGGGCCCGCCTGAGGGAGGCCCTGACCGGCGCGGGCTGAAGCCCGATCACTCCAGAACATCTGTGCGTTATACTCGGCGGGTGACCGAAGAGCGCCTCGTTGCCGCCACCCTGATCGTCGAGGACGAGGCGGAACGCTCGCTCCGGCCTCGGACCCTGGCCGAGTTTCCCGGGCAGGACCGCACCAAGGCCAACCTCGGCATCGCCATCGCGGCCGCGAAACAACGCGAGGAAGCGCTCGACCACCTGCTCCTCTACGGGCCGCCCGGCCTGGGCAAGACC
>JBBIVC010000091.1:0-3640 GCA_037439905.1 Thermoflexus sp. | reverse complement strand
ATCCGCACCACCTCCGGCCCGGCGATCGAACGCCCGGGCGACCTCGCCGCCATCCTCACCAACCTGAAAGAGCACGACATCCTCTTCATCGACGAGATCCACCGCCTCTCCCGGCAGGTCGAAGAGATCCTCTACCCGGCGATGGAGGACTTCGCGCTCGACCTCGTCATCGGCAAGGGGCCGGGCGCCCGCTCGGTGCGCCTGGCCATGCCCCGCTTCACCCTCATCGGCGCCACCACCCGCTACGCCATGGTGAGCGCGCCCCTGCGCGATCGCTTCGGTTCGGTGTTCCGCCTCGATTTCTACGACGCGGACACGCTCGCGGTGATCGTGCGGCGTTCGGCGGGACTCATGAACACGGCCATCCCGGACGATGCGGCGTTCGAAATCGCGCGCCGCTCGCGCGGGACACCGCGGATCGCGAATCGCCTGCTGCGCCGCGTGCGCGACTTTGCCGAGGTGCGCAACGGCGGCGCCATCACCCTGGAGACCGCCCGCGCCGCACTCGCCATGCTCGATGTCGACGACCTGGGACTCGACGATGCCGACCGCGCCGTATTGCGCTGCATCATCGAGAAGTTCGATGGCGGGCCGGTCGGCCTCGAGACGATTGCCGCGGCCATCTCCGAGGAATCGGACACGATCATGGACGTCTACGAGCCGTTCCTCCTCCAGTGCGGCTTCCTGAACCGCACGCCGCGCGGAAGGGTCGCCACCGCGGCCGCCTACCGCCACCTGGGGATGGCGCCCCCCCGGCGGGTGGAAGCCCAGCCCACGCTCTGGGACGCCGGGGCCGGGGAGGACACCCCTTGAGCCGCCGGCGCATCTCCTCCGGTGCGCCATGGGAGCCGATCGTCGGCTACTCGCGCGCAATCCGAACCGGCAACCAGGTCTTCGTCTCGGGGACCACCGCCGTGGGGCCGGACGGCCAGGTGATAGGCGCCGGTGACCCCTACCTCCAGGCGCGGCGCTGCCTCGAAATCATCGCGGCCGCCCTGGCAGAGGCGGGCGCCGGGCTGCGCCACGTCGTCCGCACCCGCATGTTCGTGACCGACATCTCCCACTGGGAGGAGTTCGGGCGTGCCCACGGCGAAGTGTTCGGCGAGATCCGGCCAGCCACCACCATGGTGCAGGTCGCGTCGCTGATCTCGCCCGCGATGCTCATCGAAATCGAGGCCGACGCGGTCATTGACGACTGACTGGCCCGGCTCCAAGGACGCGGATCCCGGTGCCCCGGGCGATGGGCAGGAAATCGCTATCGAAGGTGAGGATCGCCTCGCAGCCAGCCCCCAGCGCGGTGAGCAGGTTGGCATGATCCACCACAGAGGCCGTCTTATCGGCCCAGCTCACGAACCGCCGAACCGCCTCGGCCTCGACCACGCCATCGACCGGGAGCACCTCGATCGTGCGCAGGGCGAAACGGTGCAGCTCCACCACGCGATGGTGGCCAGCGCGCTTGAGGATCGTCAGCGCCTCGTAGAGCGTCCAGTTGCTGGTAACCATCGTGAACTGGCTCGCCTGGCTGAGCAGGGTGAGGTGACGCCGCACGGTGAAGTGCCACTGGTCCCGCGCGGAGACCAGTGGCACCAGTGCGCTCGCATCGAAGAACACATTCACGGCGCGTCGTACTCGGCGGGCGCCTCGGCAGCCGTCCAGCGGCGGGTGCGCTCGGGATAGCCGTAGAGCTGCCGCTTCACGTCGCTCAGGTCGCTCGGGATCGATTCCGGCGTAACCCCGAGCGCAGCGTCCTCCTCCTCGAGGCGCGCGAGCATCGCCTCGTACGCATCCCAATCGAACGCCTTCGCCGGGCCGGCCGGGGCAGCGGCGCCCTCGAGCACGAGCCGCAGCCCCCGCTCGATCAGGTCCTTCATCGGCACGCCATCGAGCGCCGCTTTCACCTTCAGCTGCCGGTACAGGTCCTCATCGTCGAGCACGACGGTCAATCTGGCGCTCATGGGACACCTCCTATGTGTTCGCACTTTCGCACATTAACACACCGCCGTCAAGCCACGGACGGCCACCCGCTCGACCCCGTAGAATGGCGCAACCGACGAACGGGGGAAGGCGATGCGCTTTGGATTCTGGCCGGGCCCGAACAACTCCTGGAGCGACACCCTCGCGCTGGCGAGGCACGCCGAGGCGACCGGGTGGCACGGCGTCTGGTACGCCGACCACTTCATGCCCAACGCCGAGGACACCAGCGGCCCAACCTCCGAGTGCTGGACCACCCTTGCCGCCCTGGCGGCGAGCGTGCCCCGCATCCGCATCGGCGCCCTTGTCACGGGCAACACCTACCGCCACCCGGCGGTCCTCGCGAAGATGGCTGCCAACGTCGACAACATCAGCGGCGGCCGGTGCGTGCTCGGGCTGGGCGCCGGGTGGCAGGAGAACGAGCACCGCGCCTACGGCATCGACTTCTTCACGCTCGGCGGGCGGATGTCGCGCCTGGAGGAGGCCTGCCAGGTCATCACCGGCCTCTTCTCGAACGAGAAGACGAACTTCGCCGGGAAGCACTACCGGCTCACCGATGCTCCACTCGCGCCAAAGCCGGTGCAACGGCCCCTGCCCCTGCTCATCGGTGGCGGCGGAGAGCAGCGCACCCTCCGCATCGCCGCGCAATACGCAAACGAGTGGAACGTCTGGGGCACCCCGGAAGTGCTGAAGCACAAAGGCGCCATTTTGGATCGCTACTGCGAAGAGATCGGCCGCGACCCGAAGAGCATCGCCCATTCCGCCCAGGGCCTGCTGGTGCTCACCGATGACGCGGCCATGGTCGAACGGATGAAGGCCTCGGGGCGGCCGGTGATCGGCGGGACCGGCGCGCAGGTGCGGGCGCTGGTGGAGCAGTACGCCGAAGCCGGGGTCGACGAGCTCATCATCCCCGACTTCAACCTCGGGCGGACAACGGACGAGAAGATGGCGGTGATGGACCGCTTCGCCGACGAGGTGATGGCCCGCTTCCGGGCGTGATCCGCGGTCCCCGCAAGCCGGCGCCCGGAACCGCGCCGAGGCGACCGCCTACGCCTTCACCCGCGGGCTCGTTGAGCGCCCCGGAAACGCCTGAAACAGCGAAGCGGCGGGGGCTTCCCGCCGCTTCGCGCTGCCGGTGGTTCCCAGCCTCGATCAGGGCAGCCGCCCGATTGCCTTCTTGGCCATCTCCACAAGCGTGGCCGTCTGCACGTCCTTCTTGCCGAGGCTCACCGAAATGACCATCCCCTCGTGAAGGATCGTCAGGTCGTTGCCGGCCCGGTAGGCCGACTCGCCAATCCCGGTGACGTCGACCGTGCCGCTCAGGAGCGCCTTGCCGTCGTCGAACAGCTTCTTCGCGGTGTACTTCTGATTCTTCAGCTGGTCGGAGAAGTCCTGCTCGCGGACGACCGAGACCTGGGCGATGACCAGCGACGTCTCACTCGTCGCGCCCCAGGTGCAGAGCGTCTGGCCCATCGGCACCTCGACGTAGGCGGCTTCGCCGGCGTCCATCTTCTCGCCCGCGAACTCCTCGAGCTCCGAGGCGGTCAAGAGCTTGCAGGGATCGAACCTGGCGCCCTTCGTGTCCGTGGCGTTGTCGCGAGCCTCGCCCGCCTTGGTCGCGACCGCGTCCGCGTCGTCGCCCGCGCTGGAAGTGGCGTCGTCATCGCCG
>JBBIVC010000090.1:4494-8085 GCA_037439905.1 Thermoflexus sp. | reverse complement strand
CTCCTGGAGCGAGGGAGATGACGACGCTGACGGCGTCTTCGAGGCCGGCGACGAGGAAGAGGACGTCATCCTCCGGGCGTTCGAGCGCCATGCGGCGATGCCCGACCCGGAAGAAGTGCGCGACCCGGAGACCGATCGCGAGACGCAGGAAGCCCTTGCCGCGTTGTTCGGCCAGGATGCCTCGAAGATTGTGGAAGAAGCGGTCGAGGAGCCCGAACCCCAGTCGTTCATCCGGTTGAGCGGGTTCGCGCCGCAGCGCTCCGGAGAGACATTCGATGGTGGGTGGGCGCCCCAGCCCGAGGTCGAAGAGGCGCTGGCTCACGACCGGGTGACCCTCGGGACCGACGGGGCGGGGTTCGCGCCGCCGCCCTGGGCGCTCGGGGAGCTCGAAGCCGACGGGGATGCTGTCCCCGTTGAGCACGGTTCGAAGACGAAGACGTGGATCCGCGAGCTGGTCGAGACTGGCCTGCTGGCGCTGCTGGTCTTCCTCTCCGTCCGGGCGAGCTTCCAGAACTTCAAGGTCGATGGCAACTCGATGTACCCGACGCTGGAGGATGGCCAGTTCCTCATCGTGAACAAGCTGGTCTACTCGGAAGTCGACGTGGAAAAGCTGAGCAAGTTCATCCCGTTCGTCGACCCCGGTGACGACCCGAAGCGGAACGTGTTCCATGGCCCGCAGCGAGGCGACATCGTGGTGCTGCGCGACCCGCGCAAGCCCGAGACGGACCTGATCAAGCGCGTGATCGGACTGCCGGGCGAAACCGTGGAGATCGTGGGCGGCAAGGTGTACATCAACGACCGCCTGCTGGAAGAGCCGTACATCACCACGCCGTGGAACGACACCAGGCCGAAGATCCTCATCCCCGAGGGCGAGTACTACGTGCTGGGCGACAACCGCGACAATAGCCTCGACAGCCGCAGCTCGCAGGTCGGGCTGGTGCCGAAGGACCTGATCATCGGCAAGGCCATGCTTTCGTACTGGCCGCGAGACAAGTTTGGTCTCGCGCCCAACGAGGGCGGCTCGCTGAGCGATCAGAAGCCGGTGCTGACCACCAGGAGGCTGGGCGAGGAGTAACCGGGCGCCGGGAGACCCTGGCCGGAGGCGCCCGCGTTTTGCGGAGTCCCCGGCTGGGGTACGCTCACGGGCGATGACCGATCCATACGTCGCATTGCTCGAACAGCGCGGGGCCCTCCTCCGCGGACACTTCCAGTTCGCCAGCGGCCGCCACGGCGACATCTACGTGGAGAAGTTCCGCATCCTGCAGTGGCCTGATGTCACGAGCGAACTGTGCGCCGGGATTGCGGAGCATTTCCGCGGGCAGGTGAACCTGGTTGCGGGCCCAACCACTGGCGGCGTGATCCTTTCGTACGAGACCGCGCGCCACCTGGGCCTGCGAAGCATCATCGCGGAGCGTAAGAGCGAAGGCTCGGAGCAGCGCGAGTTCAAGCGCGGGTTCGAAATCGGGCCGGGGGACCGCGTGCTGGTCGTCGATGACGTGCTCACGACCGGCGGGAGCATCCGCGAGGTGCTGGCTGCGGTGCGCGAACGGGGCGCGGAAGTCGCGGGCGTGGGCGTGCTGGTGGACCGTACGGCGGGCAAGGTGGACTTCGGCGTGCCGTTCTACGCCTGCATTTCGCTCGAGATCACGTCGTGGAGCCCCGAAGAGTGCCCGCTGTGCAAGCAGGGCGTGCCACTCATCGTTACCTGAGGTCCTCCCGGCGAGGATGTGGCGGGCAGGGCTGGCCCGGTGGCGTACAATCTGGTCATGCGCTACGTCCGGCAGGCCGGCAACGACCCTTCATTCCTGCTGAAGGCGATGGGCGAGGCCGCCGGGGAGCTCCACCGGGCGTTCTTCGGGATCCCGGAGCGGGAGTTGCTGCGGGAGGGTACCGGGCCCGATGAGGGCTGGTGCTTGCTCGCCATCCCCTACCACGTGCGCCAGGTAGAGCAGGGGGTGCAGCGGCAATTCGAGCAGATGCTGCGCCTGCGGGAGCCGGAGATCCGCCATGTCGACCTCGACGACATCCCCTTCCGGGAGGATTACTGCGAGGAAGACGCCGACGAGCTGCTCGAGGAGTTCCACTACCTCCGCCGGCGCACCACCTACATGCTCTGGGACATCGATGAGCGCGACTGGCAGCGCGGCGGCATCCACCCGTACCGCGGCCGCCTCACCGTGCTCGATGTCGCGCGCGAGGTATATCAGCATGACCTCGAACACCTGTGGCAGGCGAGGCGGATGATCGACGAGCTGGCGGGCGCTGTCCGTTGATGCCCTCGTTCCGGGTGATCCCGCCGGAGGCGGCTCAGCTTGCGGCCGACGCGGCAGCGCCGTTCATCGCGCACTTCGTGGGCGATCGCGAACGGCTGCAGGTGGCGACGAGCGCCATCGGCCTCGGGCTCGACCTCACCGGCTCAACCATTCGCGTGGCCGCCAGCGTGGCAGAGCTGCGGCAGCTCGCCAGCCAGCTCGAGAGCCTTGGTTCGAAGCATGCGGCAGCGCTTCGACGGTTCCTCGAACCGGTGGCTGAGTGGCGGCTGCGCAGCCGCTCCTTTGGCATGGAGCGGCCCGTGGTGATGGGCATCCTGAACCTCACGGACGACTCGTTTTCAGGCGATGGGGTCGGCCGGGAGCTGCCGGGGGCGCTGGCCCGTGCGGAAGCCCTGCGCAAGGCGGCGCGGACATCATCGATGTCGGCGCCGAGAGCGCCCGGGCCGACCGGCCGGTCCTGGACGAGGCGTTCGAGGCCCGGCTTGCCAGCGAGGTGGTCGCCGGTCTCGCCGCTGAAGGCCATGTCGTCTCGATCGATACCTACAAGGGCGCCGTCGCGAGGGCGGCCCTGGATTCCGGCGCCGAGATCGTCAACGACATCAGCGGCCTTACCCTGGGCGTCGCGGCGGCGCAGGAGGCTTCCCGCGCGGGGGCGGGCTATGTGCTGAACTACAGCTACTCGGTGCCAAAGCGGCGGCCGGACAGCCCCCCGGTGTACGACGATGTGGTCGTGGAGACGGTTGGCTGGATGGAGGCGAACCTGGCCGAGCTCGCGCGGACGGGACTCGCCCGGCGCCACATCGCCATCGACCCCGGCATCGCGTTCGGAAAGAGCCACGACGAGGACATCCAGCTGCTTCGCCGGCTGGGCGAACTGCGGACGCACGGCCAGCCCATCCTGCTGGCCCACTCACGCAAGAACTTCATCGGCAGCATCAACGGGCGGGCGCCCGCGGAACGGGACCTTGAGACGCACGTGGCGGCCGCGCTGGCGTTCGCCCAGGGCGCCCGCATCTTCCGCGTCCACGACCCGGAGGGGGCGCGGCGGGCCCTCGAGATGGCCAGCGCCATCGTGGCGGCCGCCCCCGGCGCGTTTGCTCCCGGCGATGGCTCGTGGCCCTGGCGCGCCGGGGCGACAGCTGCCCACATGACGCGCGCGGACCCGGACAAGCCGGCTCCGGAAGGTCAGCGCTGGTAGCCTTCGGGCAGCGGAGGGTAGGTCCCGGTGCCGTCGATGAGCCAGGACACGGGCGACCCGCTGGCGTGTTCCGTGAGCGTGCCCCGCACCTGGCCATCCTTGCGGACGATCCAGAGCTCC
>JBBIVC010000090.1:0-4475 GCA_037439905.1 Thermoflexus sp. | reverse complement strand
AGCTCGGTCTCGTTGGAACGCCCCCAGTACCTGAGCAGGATCCACGCGCCATCGGGCGACCACGTGACGGGGCTGGGGCCGCCGTAATCCCGCGTGTCGAAGTCGGCGATTGTCGTCCGGGCGCCGTCCTTCAGGAGGACAATGCTCCCGTCCGATTCCGCGAACACCTCTTCGCCAGAGGGGGAGACGGTCCCGGTGTTCTCGGGCTTCACCGGTGGCGGGAGCGCACCGAGATCCCGCACGGTGCGGGCTTCCACATCGAGCTCGAACAGGCGCGGGTTCGGGTAGTCGGCGCGGGTGAAGAGGATCCTGCCGGGGTCGACGTAGTACAGGCCGGCGATGTACTCGTTCCTCGACAGGCAGTACAGCTCCTCCTCGGGGCCAGCACCCGAGGCGTCGGTCCTGATGATGCACTGGTCTTCGTCGAGGTAGATGATGCGTCCCGGGATGGCGGGGTTGGGGTGGTCCCGGAGCGAGGGTGGCGATGGGTCGTGCCGTCCATAGTTGATGACAAGCAGCACAGTCACGACGAGGGCGGCGAGGCCGGCCAGGACCGCGGCGACGTAGATGCGGGCCCTCACCGCAACCTCCTGATGTGCTCGGCCGAACGGAACCTGGCGAGCAGCAGGACGCCGGCGATGAGCGCGCCACCGCTAAGCATCAGGGCAACCGGCGCCCCGATGCGATCCTCGAAGTGCTCGAAGATGAACGTCACGAGCCCCACGAAACTGGCGACGACACCCACAGCCAGGAGTGTGAAGGACGCTCGCGCGACCCCGAGGGCGACGAGGCCACCGCCAACCACGAAGACGAGGAGCTCGAAGGCGATGCCGTTCTCCGTGAACCCGGCCTCGTAGGGGCCAACGGCGCCCAGCGCCGCGAACACGAGGCGGCCCGAGAAGCGCGGGGTGAAGTGGCCGAGTTCGGTGAGCGCAAGGCCGGCCACGCCAAACGCGAAGATCAGCATGCCGGCCAGCACCTGGTTGAACTCGTCCGGCCAGTTCCCGGCGCCCTGCCCAAGCGCGAACAGGGTGGCCCCGAGCGCGATTGCCTGCGGGTGGGCCGGGCTGAAGACCCACAGCACGAGCGCCAGCAGCGCCGCGCTCCCGGTCATGGTGAGGAGCCCGTCGCGATCGTCCTCGATGCCAATTCCGGCGGGCTCGTACTCGTTCAGGAAAACGGCCACGGCGCCCGCGAAGAGTCCGACAGACACGAACCAGGCGAGCTGGCCCGCGCGCGCGAACCCGGGCTCCTCGCTGGTGCGCAGCGCGGCCCCCAGGGCGAGGGCCAGCAGCGTGGGCACGCCGATGGCGAGCATCCGGGCCCAGGAGTCCAAGTCGGGCCAGCGCTGCTCGATGAGCGCGAACACCCCGACGGAGACGACGATCACCCCGAGGTAGAGGAGCGCCTCCATGGCCCCGGGCCGCTCCGCTCCCGAGCGCGCCCGGGGGCGCTGCTTTTCGAACGCGCGGATACGCTCCGCCACGTCGTCGTGGATAACCCCTTCAGAGAGCCAGCGCTCGAGGTGCTCTTCGACGTCTGCCACGGGCACACCCTATGCGTGAGGCGAGTGTGGCACAAGGACTATCGGCCACGGATCGATGGCCCAACCGCGCGGCCGGGGCCCCGCGACTTTCGCGCACGCGACTGCGCGGCCATGATCGAGACCGGCGGCCGCGCCCTCAGCACCTCTCTCACCGGAGCCACTCGTGTCCCGTCCCCTCGAAGATGTCCGCATTCTCGACCTGACCTGGGTGCTCGCCGGGCCGTTCGCCTCGATGATCCTGTGCGACCTGGGGGCGGAGGTCATCAAGATCGAGCGGCCGCCCTTCGGCGACATTTCCCGGACAACGGGGCCCTACCAGAACGGGTGGAGCGGGTATTTCTTCTCGATCAACCGGGGCAAGCGGAGCGTGGCCATCGATCTGCGCTCGCCGGAAGGGAAGGAGCTGTTCTTGCGCCTGGTCGAGCATTCGGATGTGGTGATGGAGAACTTCACCCCGGGGACGCTCGACCGCCTGGGGATCGGCTACGGCGTGCTGGCGGGCAGGAACCCGCGGATCATCCTCGCCAGCATCTCGGGCTTCGGGCAGAGCGGGCCATACAGCCAGCGGCCAGCGCTGGATATCGTGGTGCAGGCGATGGGCGGGGTCATGTCGATCACCGGGGAGCCAGGCGGCAACCCGGTGCGCCCGGGCGCCTCCTACGGCGACCTGGCCGCCGGGATGTTCGCGGTCATCGGTGTGCTCGCGGCGCTGCACGAGCGCGAGCGGAGCGGGAAGGGGCAGGCAATCGACATCAGCATGCTCGACACGCAGGTGACCGTGATGGAAAACGCGATCATGCGCTATTTCGTCACGGGTGAAGTGCCTGGACCGCTGGGCACACGCCATCCCAGCGCCACACCGTTCCAGGCGTTCCCGACGGCCGATGGCCACATCGTCATCGCGCTGGGGTTCGGCGAGGAGAACCAGTGGAACCTGCTCTGCGCCATCCTGGGCATCCCGGAGATCATCGACGACGAACGGTTCGAGACGGGGCCGAAGCGGACCCGGAACCACGCCCAGCTCGAACCGATTCTCGCGGAGGCATTCAAGAAGCGGACGACCGCGGAGTGGTACGCGGAACTGCTCGATGCGGGCATCCCGTGCGGGCCGGTGAACACGGTGGCGGATGTGGTGCGCGATGAGCACATCCGCGCGCGAGGGATGATCCAGGAGGTGTCCCACCCGGTTGCGGGCACGATCCCCATCGCCAACACCCCGTTGAAGCTCTCGCGCAGCGAGGCCGGCATCAAGGGGCCGCCCCCGAGCCTCGGGCAGGACACCGGTTACGTGCTCGGAAGCCTGCTCGGGCTGGGGACGGCGGAGGTCGAGGAACTGGAGGCGCGCGGCATCGTGGCCACCCGCGGCGGGCCGGACATCTCGAAGATCACGTAGACGCTGGCCGATAGAGGCCACGCTCCATGATGTAGCGGAGGACGCCGGGGGGGACGGGCAGGTCGGCGCCCCCGGCCGCAACCCGCTCGCGGGCAAGCGTCGAGGAGAGGGCGGCCGGGTAGGGAGGGATCTCGCGAATGATGATGCGGCTGACAAACGGCCCGGCGTGTGTCCGTACCCACGCCTCGACATCGTGGACGCGGTGCGGGCCGCGGTTGGCCGCGATGACACGGTGCCGTTCGAAGAAGGGGGCCAGTTCGCGGTCGATATCGCTGTAGTAGCGCGGGTCGAAGAGGCGCTCGAGCGTATCGAAGCCGACGACGGCATCGACCTCGACGCCATCGAAGGCCGCGGAGAGAGCCGCGGCCTGATCGATGATGCGGGCCGCATTCGCGGCCAGGACCGCGACTTCCGGGCGCTCGCGGTGCAGCTCCAGGAGCATGGCGACCCGGTCGGGCAGGCTCGCGCCGAAGACGTCCTTGGCCACGTTCCGGGTGGTGAGCATGGCGGCGACGTGTCCGACGCCATCGACTTCGAGCGCGGCTTCCATGAGGCGGACGTGGGCGAGCGTTGGCGGGTTGTAGGCCGAGGGCAGGAAGGCCAGGCGGCCCCGAAAGTGTTGGCCCGGGTCGAACCGCACCACCGAGGGCGCGGGTTGCGCGTCGAGGCGGGCAAGGCGGTCCGCCAGGGCCGGATCGTTCATGGAACGATGGTAGCGCGGTTCAGGCCGAGAGGCGTTCCCGCCGGATGGTCCAGTCAACGCGGCAGATGTCATCGGCCGAGAGCCACTCGCTCATGATGCGGCGGCAGAGGTGGGCGCTCGCGTTGATGTTGTGGGTCACCAGTGTCCAGCGTGAATCCGGCGCGCCGTGCACTGCATGGAGGCGGCGGGAAGCCGGGTCATAGAAGATGCCTGACATGGTCCTGTCCCCCGGGTGGTCCTATCTCCATCTTCGACTATGGAAGCATAGCCTTGATAGATGGCTCAAGGCTCTAACGGTTCTCTTACGCTTTCTTGACCGGGCCATGACGCTGCGGGGCATACCGATTCGGCGGCGTCCGAAGACCGGGGGCGCCGCGGTTGCAGTCGATCGCCGGCTGGGCGACGCTTGAACGACACCACCCCCTGGAGCGAACCGTGCCCCTCACTCAGGAGGAAGTCGATGCCTTCCTGGCCGAACCGCACATTGCGGTCGTGGCCACGTCCGGCCCATCCGGCAAGCCGCACGCCATGCCCGTCTGGTATGCCTGGCGCGACGGCAAGCTCCTGTTCCACACCGGACCCGATTCGAAGAAGCTGCGCAATCTCCGCGCCAACCCCCGCATTAGCGTGGTTGTCGACACCAGGGTGGCGCCTTACAAGGCGGTCGTGATCGAAGGACGCGCGAGCGAATCGGCCGGCGACCCTGCCCTTGCCACGGAGATCGCCATTCATTACCTCGGCGAGAGGCAGGGGCGCCGTTACGTCGAGCGATCTGGTGGGACCGGGAGCCTCGTCACCGTCACACCGGAGAAGATCATCTCCTGGGACTACGC
>JBBIVC010000089.1:0-8109 GCA_037439905.1 Thermoflexus sp. | reverse complement strand
GCTCAGTGACGTCGCCCTGGTAGTCGGCCGGCGTCACCGGGACCACTGCGGTGGTGGTCGCCGAGGGCAGCGCGAGCGGGTACGTGCCCGGCGCCGGGGCGCGCTCGGCGAGCGTCAGGCCCGACACCTTCACTTCTTCAAGCTGGACGAGCGTGGATTGCTTGTTCACCACGTCGAAGGCGTTCTTGGCGCCCTTGCCCAGCGTCAGTCCCTCGAACTTTTCCTCAGCGCCCCCACCCTTCACGGTGATGGTGAACGTGTCGTCGTCGCCGGCCGAAACCTCGACGCTCAGGCCATCGGCGCTGACGTTCGGCTTCGGGAGGGCGCGAATCGTGACGGTACCGGCACCGCCCTTCGCCGCGATCTCGGCGACCGGCTGGGGGGCCGATGCAGCCGCGTCCCCGGCTCCTCCAATGCGGACGACGTAGCAAAGCCCGCCGCCATTGTTGAAGTAGCCGAACACGGCATGAGCCAGGTACGCCCCGGGGATGAATCCCCCGAAAACGTCGACGAACTGGGTCCAGTTCGCGATCATCGTCGCTTTGCCGATCGGGCCTTTCTCGGCGATGCCGAGGAAGGCAGCCACGGCTGTGCCAACGCCTTCGATGGGCTTTGTCCCCCGGTCGACTTCTTCGACGTAGACGCCGGGTGTGAGGTAAGACGTAGCCATCAGGGCTCCTTGGTGCGGAATTGACGGGCGGTCGCCCGTGGGCGCGGCAATATTAGCAGCATCCCTTGCCCGCCGCGCAACGTGTTGCAGAAATTAACGCTGTTGCATCGACCGCAACTGCCTACAATTCGATGTCGTAGCTCGCCCCGGGCACCTGCACCGTCCGCGTCACTTCGCGGCCATCGGGCGCCACCGCGACCAGGGTTTGCTCCCCGACGAGCACGCCGGGGAACGTGAAGCGGCCATCCTCGCCGGTAATGGCGGCGTGTGCGGTGCCCACAATCGAAACCCGCACGCCCCCAATTCCCGCGAGCGCGTCGCCCTGGCGGTGGACGAAGCCCGCGACCTGGACCCATCGCTCCCGGGGTTCCTGGCCCTGTTCGCCGAAGTCGAACTCCACCGTCCGAACCAGTGGCCCCGTGACGGGCGCGAACACGTTGAGCGGCGCGGTCACGACCCACGTGAGCGACGCCCGGAGCTCGTTGTCCATCACTCCCCACAGGTCCGCTGGCTTGACCAGGTGATCCGGGGGCGCGATGCGGCCGAGCAACGGGTACTCCGAGTCGCGCAGCTCTCCCTGGAAATGCTGGGGAGGGATTTCCGTGCCCCGGTACATCGAGGCGAGCACCCGTCCGAGCACGCGGTGCTCATCCTGGGGTTCGCGGGCCCAGGCTGTCACCATGTAGCTCAGGTCGACACGCCGGGCGGGCAACGACTGCGAGACGCCCCCTGTCGGCAGCCGCATCGCCTGTGGGGTGTCGTCGCGATACCCCGTGCGTTCCCGGATGTCGAACATAAACAGGTTCAGTGTTGGTTTCGATAGCCGGCCCGACCACTCCCGCGTTGGCCGCTCGAAGGAGATGTCGACTTCGCCCCGCTCGATGGGCACATCGGCGATCAGATACTGTCTCAGGGTTTCGTCGACGTCGTTGAGCACGGCACGTTGTCCCGGAGGACTAGACCCCCGCTTCCTGCTCGGCTTCGCGTTGCATGCTGCCGGAGAGCGCCGCTTCCGCGGCGCGGTCGGCCTCGTGCTCCTGTGGGTCATCGGCGGGGCCCGCAGTCAGCCCCCCGCCCCCACCACCCGCGGCCGAGCGCTGCTGGACGACGTGCGTCAACTCGTGGGCCATCAGGTGGCCATCGCTCGCGCTCGCATCCGACCTCAGGAAAATGTCGTTGCCCGTGGTGAAGGCCTTCGCCGTCAGCTGGCGGTTGAGCACGTCCGACTGCGAGTCCTGGTGGACGCGCACGCCGCTGAAGTCCGTGCCGAAGGCGGTCTCCATGCGCTCCCGGAAACCTGAATCCAGCGTCGATCCGCCGCCGCGCCGGGAGTTGATTTGTGCCGAGATGTCCGGTCCGACCGGCCCGCCTTCGAGGCCAACGCGCGGCGTAGGGTCGTGCTTGGCCTGGAGCTCTTCTTCCTCCTCGGCGGCACGCTGGAGTGCCGGGTCGTGCCTGGCCTGCAGCTCTTCCTCTTCTGCCGCGCGCTGCACCATGCGGGAGATTGCCTGGTTTCCGGCGCGCGCCTGGAGGGCGAGCAGCGGGTGCGCCGTGCGGCGCATCTCCCGTGCCGGCGCCGCTGTCGTCGCGCGCTTGCCGTGGACGGTACGTTCGGGATCGGCGGGTTGGTAGTCAGGCATCCTCAGCAGACCTCCGGCGCACATCATAGCCGCTTGCATACGGCCTGCCAGCGGTAAAGCGGGGAAAAACTATCGCAAATGTGCGATGTGATCGCCGAACTCAGCCTCGGTCACCATCCGGCCCAGCTTCTGGAACTCCCGCCGGGTCGCGCGGATGAGGTGGCGCATCCCCATCGGCCCGCCTTCCTGGGCAGCAAGGAAGGCCGCGGCAAGCACGATGTTGCGGATGTTCCCGCCGCTGATTTTGAATTGCCGCGCGAGGAATGGGAGGTCGATGTCCGGCGACAGTGGTAGCTGTGGCGGGATCGTCGATTGCCAGATCCGCAGCCGGTACGGCTCCTCTGGCATCGGGAAATCGATGACGAAGTGCATGCGCCGCAGGAACGCCTCGTCCAGGTTCATCTTCAAGTTCGTTGAGAGGATGACGGCGCCGGAGTACTCCTCCATCCGCTGCAGGAGGTAGGCCGTCTCGATGTTCGCGTACCGGTCATGGGCGTCGCGCACCTCGGAGCGCTTCCCAAACAGCGCGTCTGCCTCGTCGAAGAACAGGATGGCGTTCGACGATTCGGCGTCACGGAAAATGGCGCCGATGTTCTTTTCAGTCTCGCCAATGTATTTGCTGACCACGCCCGAGAGGTCGATCTTGTACAGGTCGAGCCCCAGCTGGCCGGCGATGACGTCGGCAGCCATCGTCTTGCCCGTGCCCGATTGACCGGCGAAAAGGGCGATGACTCCCTTGCCCATGGCGAGCTTCCTGTCGAAGCCCCAGGTGTCGTAGACCAGGTGCCGGTGCTCGATCATGCCGCAGAACTCGCGCAGCTGTTCCAGCGGGTCGTCTTCGAGCACGATGTCTTCCCATACATAATGCGGAGCGATCTTCGATGCGAGCGTGCTCAGGATGGGCGCGGACTGTGCACGTGCCCCGGCGTACAGGTCCTCGCGTGTAATCGTGGGTGCTGACGGATCCCGGGCGATGGCCCTCCCAAGCGCCGTCCGGACCGCGCTGGCGATGCCGTCGGCGCCGAGCCGGAACTTGCCGGCGAGCGCGTCGAGCCCGGTGGTGTCGGCCGGGCAATTCACGTCAGCCACCGCAGCGCGCCAGCGCGCCAGCCGGGCCTCGTGGTCGAGCCCCGGCACATGGAGCAACGGCCCCGCGAAGGCAACTCCCCCGCCCTCGCTCGCGAGCAGCGTGAGGGGCGCGGCGGTGCCGCCGATGAGGGCGAGCAGCTGGTCGCGCAGCTGCGGTTCGGCGCCATCGAGGCCGGTGACCAGGAGCGCGGACCCCTGGAGGGCGGCCTCCCGCCCGGCGCGGGCCAGCGCCTCGGGCACGGTCATGTCCCGCAGCCGCCCCGGCTCGAACTCTGCGACGCCCTTCAGCCGTGCGCCCGCGGCGATGCACAGCGCCGCATCGCGAAGCAAGCCCTGGTCGGGGCCCTGGAGAGCCACCAGTGGCGGCTCGATTGCTGTCGCGGGGTACCGGGCGACCGCCTCGATCTCCGGGGTCGCGGGGGGTGGAGCCGGGTCCGCGTGGTGGAGACGAACCGCGCCCGCGATTGCCGCATCGATGCCGTCGCCGCCGAGCAGGAACCGGAGGACGCGGTCGTCGAGCACCAGCGCCTTCGATGGCAGCGGCGTGGAGGGCTGGCCGGGGTCGTCGAGGAGCTCCACGATGCGGTGTCTCCGCAGGGGCGTTTGCTCGTCGAACTGGCCAAGGGCCGCGTGCGGGTCGCTGGCCAGCAGCCGCAAGGCAAGCTCCACGCGCGGGCGCCGGCGCGACACGTCGTCCTGCGCGTAGGCGATGAGCCGTTCGACCCCGGGGCGCGTCTCCGCGGCAAGGCAGAGGCGGACGATGCCTTCTTCGAGCGGCGACAGACCGCACGCGGCGCTGAGCGCCGCCAGCCGGTGTTCCTGGCCGGCCGGGAACTCCTCGGCCTCCTCGCCGAGCAGGCGATCGGCCTCCGCGTCGGGGATGTAGAGCCCGCGCAAATCGTCCTCGCCAACCGGCACGCCAGCCGCGCGCATCCGCTCGATTTCGCCGGCGAGCAGGGCGAGGATGGGGCGGGAAGCCGGTGACGAGCTCACAGGTTCACCCGGGTTCAATCCGAACAGGCAGGTAACGGTACCGCCCCGGCGGTAGCCGGCGTCCAGTTGGCGTCACCGCTGTAGCTGGCTGAGATGTTGTGCGCGACGAAAGTGTCAAGTGGCGCCTCCAGGTACGCGAGGTTGCCGTCCCACCCTTGCTGGGTTCCGATAGGGTTGCCGTCGTCGAAGAAAACGACCGAGCCCGTAGGCTCTGGGAGTCCCGGCACCCAGTTCGCGACGACCGCGGCGAGATAGACACTGGCGTACTGGTCGCAGTAGTTCGAACCGGGCGGCTGGATGCTGAGGATGGTCTGTACCTGCGGCGCTGCGCCCACGATCACATCCACGGGCGCCGAATTCGTGCACACCGAGGCATAGCACACCTTCGCCTGTACGGTCGTCGTCCCCGCGCTCGCGCGGTAGGTGGTGAACGTCTTCGCGAAGGTTGTGACCAGCCCCGGGGCCGCATCCGTCGCCGTCCAGGTGATCTCCGTGTAGTCCTCCGTGAACGTGGTCGAGCAGTCGATCTTCGCCTGCCCCGAAACCCAGGCGTAGGTGCACTGCACCGGCACATAGGCGGGTGGGCCGTTGGGCTTGGGGGTCGCCGTCGGCGTAGGGGTGCCCGCCGCTGTGGTCGGCGATGGCGTAGGGGTCGCGGTCGGGAACGCCACCACCACTGACGCCGAGCCCGTCTTGCAGACCGTGACGTTGCAGGCGGTCATCTCCACGCTCAGCGAGGTGTCCTGGCTGAACGTTGTCGTGAAGGTTGTTGCGCCGGGCGCGACCGGGGCGGGCAACCCGTTCACGCTCCAGCGGGTGGTGGTGTAGGTGCCGGTGACAGTCCCGGTGCAGGTGACGCCCGCGTTCGTTGGGGTGTAGGCGACGTCGCATTTCACGGCGACCGCGGCCGGGGCCGCCGGGGCCGGGGTGGGCACCGGGGTCGCCGTTGGGCGAGGTGTTGGCGTCGGCTGGGCCGTTACCGTCCCCGAGCCCGTGGTCGGTACTCCGCCAGTCCCATCGTCCCCTGTTCCGCCCGTGCCGCCACCGGTCCCGCCGGGCGGTAGTGTCACGGTCCCGCCGGGACCGGGCGTGCCCGTGCCGGGAATCGGCGTCGCGCCGGCGAGCACCTGCGTATTCACGGCGGCCTGCGCCGGGTCGTACGACATCGCCATCACCAGGCTCCCGGTCGCGTCCTCGGTCGTGACCTCGGCATTGCCGTTCTGGTCGTAGCTGTGGATGGCGACCGTCGAACCGCCGCCTCCCGGGTTGAGCACCTCGATGCGGTAGTCCTCGCGGTTCCCGGGGAGATAGATCGAGGTGGTGCCGGCGCCCGGTGGCGGCGGGCTCTCGACGCAGGTCGGGTCGCGCCAGGCGTTTCGCGTGTTCAGCCACGCCCCCTCGATCTCCGCCTTCGGCGCCTCGTCGGTGACCGACCCCACGACCTGGTTGGTCTTCACGTTGATGACGCGCACCTTCAGGTCCTTGGGCACCGTGATCACGACTCCGCTCAGGTTGTTGCTCGGCTCGAACAGCACCGAGCTCTTCACCTTGCCCTTGTACACGTCGAGCGTCTTGCGGTCGGCGTAGTACGGGTCGTTGATGAGGATCTTGTCGCCATCAAGTCCAACTGCCGCGATGTAGTGGCCCGGGACTTCGAGGATGATCGGGCGTTGCGCCTGCAGCTCGGCCCGGATCTCTTCCTCCGAGCCCGTGCCAAAGCGCACAAAGCGGATGGTGGTGCTGCCCGGGCGAGTGCGTGCGATCTCCGCCGAGAGTTCGTTCGCCGCGGTCCAGATCACGTCACCGTAGATGTAGCCCCGGCTGACCCAGCCCCGGCTGGTCTTGCGCGCCTCCTGGTTGAACCAGGCGTTCACCGTCTGGGGCGTGAGCTCCGATCCGTCCGGCATCGTCAGGATGTTGAAGATCGCCATGATGGTCGCAACGGAGGTCATCGCGCACCCGCATTGTTCGATGGTGGTGCCGCACCAGTCGGGCCCGAATTCCGGGTCCTTCGCCTTCGCGTATTCGATGTCGGCCCAGGCCGGGTTGTTCTGGGCGAAGTAGGGCGCGCCGCTGCTCCCGGCCGGGAGTGCCTGCGGCTTCGCCACGTCGCGTTCGTTCGCCGGTTTGTCGCACATGTGGACGCCGGCGTAGGCAGCCTCGCCAGAGCCACCCGTCCCGGCGCCCTTCCCTCCGCTCGCCTCCTCGGCCCAGGGGACCCACGAGGGCAACCGGTCGCGGTACACCCACGAAAGCCACAACCCGGCGGCAATGCCGACCAGCAGCAGCGCGAGGATAGCCGGCCACTTCCATCGTTCGAGCGGCGGGTGGATGGTGAGCTGGCCCAGCGCCTCCACGGCGGGCGCCGACCCGGCGGTGGGAGTCGCGACCACCCGAAAAGGCACGAACGACGGCCTCCCGAACCACTGGCGCCGGGTTCGCTTCACGCGCACGGCGACCCGCTTCTCCTCGTCCGGACGCAGCTCGATCGATGGCTGCTGGAAGTCGTAGACGAACTGCGCCTCGTCGTCGTTGCCCGAAAGAGCGTAAGTGGCGAGCGCGTTGCCCTTGTTGCGCGCAGTGACCGTGAAGTCGCGCTTGCCCCGGACGGGCGCGAGGTTGACCTCCGTGGCATCGAACGGCAACACCGTCAGCTTGCCGAACGCCACGGCCTCGCGGTCGTGCTCGCCCGAGGCCACAACCACGCCGAAATCGTATTCGCCGGCCAGCGATTGCGGGCTCAACGGGGGCTGGATCACCACCGTCACCGTTTCGCGCGTACCGGGGACGAGCGCCATCGTGCCCTGGCTGAAGCTGACCCACGACTCCGGTATCCCCGTGACCGAGAGGCGAACCAAATCGACCACGCGCCCGCGGTTGTGGATCACTGCTGTCGCGAAGACCGTGCCGCCCGGCTCGACCGGCGTGGCCGGGGAGACGATCGAAACGCGAATCGCGCTCGATGGGGCCTCCTCGAACTCGGACGGTCCTGCTTCGCCGCCCGTTTCCTGTTCGGCGGCGACCGGTGGCGGCGGGACGTAGTGCGCTTCCACATCGCCGAAGCGGATGGGCTGGTCGCTCTCGACCAGGTTCGAGGTGTGGGGGTCGATGCGGTGGCCGCCGACGAACGTCCCCGCTGCCGACCCCAGGTCCTCCACAAGCAGGCGGCCGGACTCGATGACCAGGCGGGCGTGGCGGCGCGAGATGCTCAGGTCGTCGATGACGATACCGTTGCCATCGGCACGTCCCACGATGAGCGAAGGCAGGTCGAGGGGGATCTCCCTCGCCTCCCCATCGGGAGTCCGAACCTGGAGCGAACCGAACTTCACGCTGTCATTTCACCCGGGGCACAGGGTTGTTGGGGCCACAGCAGAGGGGAGCATAGAGCGCCGGGCCGGGCCGCGCACGCGGTTTTACGGATCAGGTAACGGTGATTTGGAAGTTCGTTGTGTCCGCGGAGGCGGCATAATTGCCGCTTCCGGTGTAGGTGGCGGTCACCTGGCGCGTGCCCGCATCGCAAACCACACCAGTAAGCGTTGCGACTCCGTCGGTCACCGGAGCGGCGGCCATCCCGGTGCATGCGGAGCCCGTGATGGAGAACGTCACCGTGCCGCCGTCGATGTCGGTTTTCGCTCCGAACGCCGAAGTGAGGTCGGCGGTGAAGGTCAGGCTGCTGCCGGCCCCACCCGTCTGGACGGCCGTCGCCACCAGCGTCGT
>JBBIVC010000088.1:6064-8132 GCA_037439905.1 Thermoflexus sp. | reverse complement strand
CCTGCGTAAGGAAGACGCACGCAATGCCGTTACCCAGGACGCGGTTGACCGCGGCGGGGGTCAGGAGCGCACTGCCATGCACGACGATGGATTCGACGGTATTGGCAGGGCTGACGCTCACACGCTCACGCTCATGCCAAACCTCGATGCATTCGCCCGCGATGCGAAGGGTGGCGCCCTGGATTGCGACGTGGAGGGTCCGCACGGTGCTGGGCTCCTCACCAGCATGTTCGACCGGGTTGCGAATTCGAATAGGGTGGGCCGGTCTGCTACCGGAGACCTTTCAGCTGCTCGGCCAGTTCGGCGAGTCTTGTTGGCGTGGTCGGGAGGTTCGAGGGCGCTGGTGCGCCCACGGCGGCAGCGAGTCGATCGAGCATGGCAATGGCCTGGGAGAACTGTTCGCCGGTGGCTGGCTTCCCCTTGTGCACGGCATTGTTGCGCACCTCGGCAACGCGCTGGCGAGAATCTTCGACGCCCGACTGCTTGGCGCGATACTGCGGGTCGAGCTCCGCGAGCAGGTCGCTCCGGTTACGCGCGCCTTCGAGCCGCAGCAGTCCCGGCGCGAACGCAACCAGCCCCCTGGAGAGTTCTTCCGGGAGGCGCTCCGCCTGCCCCACGGAGAGCTTCTCCGGATCGTATCCAAGCTTGCGAAGCCGTGCGCTGATGAGGACCTCGCTGGCGACCGCGGCAGCGATGACGCCAAGGGTGGGACCGGCAGCGCCGCCGATGCGAAGAGCCGAGGCGCTCAGCTCTGAGCCCCAGGCCAGGTCGTCGGTCTCGCACGTTGCAAACCAACGGCTGTATGCGCCAACCGTCGCCTGGATGGCATCGCCGAGCTTACGACCCTGGGAGGTTGCGCCCAGGGGACGGCTGAGCTCGTGACGGCGGAAGCTCTCGGCTGCGCGCAGCGCGTGGGCGATGGCGAGGGCAATCCTCAGCGCCTCGGCGTTCCAGGGCGGCTGCCGGAGGCCCAGCAGCGGCACCGAGGCCGCGAGCGCATCGCCGGAGTCGCCCCGGGCCAGGGCCGCATAGATGCGGTCCCGGGCCTCCATGCGGACGAGGGCGTCGGGATCGAACTCGCGCAGCAGCCGCTCCCGGTCGCTGCTGTCCTTTGGAGCGAGCGCCTGGAAGTGGCGCGCCCCTGGCAGAAGAGAACGCGTGACCAGGGTCATCGCGATGCTCGCCTGGGGGGTCCCGGAGGTGAAACAGGCCGCGATGTCGTTCGCCCGGGGGTCGAGCAGCTCGCGATGCCGGTAGAAGAGGGCGCTGCCGGCGCGCAGGAGGGCATCGATATCCACGATGAGGTCGGGTTTGCCCGGCTGGAGGCGCTCGAGGATATCGACCGTTACCGCAATGCCGGGGAACTCGGCGGCCAGTGCGTCGCGGGTTGCGTCTGCCTGGGCGGTTACCCCCTCGGCGGCGATGAGGAGTGCTGCCTCCGGGTGCCATTCGCGGGCGGCCCGCACCGGGCCGGTCGGTTCCCCGCCTTCAAAGGGATCCCTCTTACCGATGGTTGCGATGAGAACCCGCGCCATATGCGCATTATTCACCGGTCCAATCGCGAGTCACAACTGGCGCGAAAATGTCGCGAAGTCCGTCTTCCCGGTTTCGCGTAGTTCATGGTAGGCTTCGGCGCCAAAACGCTGCGGGGGCGTCACACCGTGCGCTGGGATGCCATCACTCAGCCGACGCTTCAAGCCTATGCTGGTGGGCTTGTCCACGACCTGGGAAAAGTCTGGGCCCAGGTGCCGGGGCGCGGTACCGCCCCGTCCAGGTTTGGGTGCGAGACCCCGGATCGCCACCAGGTGGAATTCCGCGATTGCCCCAGCTGCAGGCGGGAGTACGGGTACGCGCACGCTCCAATCGGCGCCAACCTGCTAGCAGAGACGCTCCCGGGGTTCAGCTTCCTGGCGGAAATCGCTGCCAGGCATCACGCGGCGGAACCGGGGCGGTTTGGCGATGTCCTGCGCTGGGTCGTGCTCGGCGATCACCTCTCGGCTGGCGAACGGGACGACCGCTACGACGGCGATGCGCATACGGGAGGCGATGCGCATACGGGAGTGCCAGC
>JBBIVC010000088.1:4843-6039 GCA_037439905.1 Thermoflexus sp. | reverse complement strand
AGCGCTTCTTCACCCCCTCGCGCCCGGGCGAACGCTTGTCGCGCCCGGCCCGCTCCAGCCGGGGCTGTTTTTCGATACCCTCGCAGAGGGAACCGGGGCCGCGGAAGCGCGTAAGCGCTACCCGGGGACCCTCGAAGCCTTGCGCCGCGCGCTCGCCGTCGCCGGGGCGCATTCCGGGCAGGATCTCTTCGCGATCTGCGAGCATCTCACCGGCGCGATCTACACGACCACGATGGCCGTGCCATCGGCATTTCAATCGGCAGTCGCCGACATTCCCCTCGCGACGCATGCCCACCTCGCGGGTGCGTTCGCAGCCGCGCTTGCGGCCGACCGCTCCCCTGCGGCGACCTGGGAGGATGCCCGGGTGGGGCTCGTCGCCGGCGACCTCTCGGGCATCCAGGAGTTCATCCACGACACGGGGAGCCGCCGGGCGGCCCGTGCCCTGCGGGCCAGATCATTCTATGTCCAGCTCCTTGCCCTGGTCGCTGCCCGGTGGGTGGCAGTCGAGTGCGAGGTGCCTCCGGGTAATGCGTTCTCCGTGGTTGGTGGCCAATTCCTCGTCGCCGTCCCGGCGAGCGCGATCGAACGGTTGCCTCGCCTCCAGGCGGAGATCGATCGCGTGCTTTGGGAAGCGCACGGGCCCACGCTGGCGATCGGACTCGCCGGGGTCGCAGTGCCAGGGCGCGAATTGGCAGGCTTCGAGCGGGTGTTGCGGGGGCTCCGTGAGCAGCTCAGCACCCGGAAGGCGCAACGGTGCGCAGCCCTTGCGCGGGAAGGAACCCTCTTCACGCCTGCCTCCGTCGTTGCTGCGGGGCGGGCCTGCCGTACCTGCGGTCGCGAGCCGACTGACGGCCGGCTCGTGGACGACGACGGCGAGGAGATCCGCCTGTGCGCGATGTGTGACTCGCTCGAGAAGCTCGGCCGCGAACTGCTGGACGGCAACCTCCTGGTGTTGACGGAGGCGTCGTCCGATACTGACCGGTACGGCTGGCGGGGCGTGATGGCCCAACTCGGCCACGCGGTGCGGCTGAGCGAACGAGCACCGAATGGCGCAACCCGCGGTGCCATCATCGCCCTCGATGAAGGTGCGCTCGGGCAGGCGCCCTGCGCCAGGTACGTCCCGACGGCGCGGCACGTCCCCAGGTCTGGCGGGCAGGTGATGGACTTCGCGACACTCGCCAGTCAGGGGGCGGGAC
>JBBIVC010000088.1:0-4796 GCA_037439905.1 Thermoflexus sp. | reverse complement strand
TTTCTCCGCACGTACTTCGAAACCCGCTCGTCCTCGCCTTCGCGCTTTCTCTCCGTCAGCCTGGCGATTTCGCTCTTCTTCGAAGCCTACCTCCCCCGGCTCGCGGAGAAGCAGTTCCCCAACATCTACCTTATTTTCAGCGGCGGCGATGATGTGGCGCTGACTGGCCCGCTCGATGAGGTCATCAAGTTCGCCCTTCAGCTGCGCGAAGAGTTTCGCCGGTGGACGAGCGGGAATCCTCGGCTCCACTTTTCGTCTGGAATTGCCGCCGCCCACGCCCACCGGCCAGTGCAGGCGGGCATCGAAGAGTCGGAACGATTCCTCAACGATGCCAAGCGATACGAGGCGAACGGGGCGAGAAAGAATGCCGTCACGATGCTTGGTGTCCGCATGGGCTGGCAGGAGGCTGATCAGGTTGTGGATTGGGCTGCCCGGCTGACAGAGTTCACGGGCGCGCCTGGCGGCCGGCGGCGCCTCGCCCGCGGTGCGCTCCAGCACCTGCAGCTGCTGGAAAAGGCCCGGCCCGATGCCTACGGTCCGCTGCACTGGCGCTCCTTCTACCAGCTCAACCGCGTCGGACGCGACTACCCCGAGGCCCAGGAATTGCTTATGGACCTGCGGAAGCAGGCGCTCACGGCCGGGGGTGCCGGGGGACGTGCGGTCGCCCTGGCGGCGCGGCTTGCAGAGCTTCAGACAGCACCGGTGCTCGCGGAAGACCCGGTGCAGAACGGAGGTGAACGACGATGACACAGCGCCCCGGTTACTCCGGCAATCGTGCCCCGGCGCCCCCGGCCGGCGGCGGCGACCTCAACATTCAACAGTACTCCCGGCAGGCGGCCGCCATCATCGCGAATGGCGATACCCGCGAGCTCGTCCAGCTTGCCGAGAAGCTTGGCCAACAAGGGCAGGCGACTCGGACTTCGGTGCGGCGGCTCTATGGCGAGGCACGGCGGATTGGCTTCCTGCTTGAGCAGGATGAGGCGAAGGCCATACGCCGCGCCATGCTGTTTGAGCCACGCATCCATTACCAGGTGAAGCGCGATCCGGGCCAGGGGCTTCGCAGCGTCGCGGAAGCGTTGCTCGCCATGCTGCAGGAGGTGAACCGGGACGGCGCTCCCAATCCCCGTGAGCGCTTTGAGCGATTCACCGACTTCTTCGAGGCCCTCGTGGCCTACCTGCCTGAGAAGCGTGAAAAGTAGTTACGAACGAGGGAAGGACGTGGCTGGAAACGAGGCGACTATTCGGCAGATTCTCACGCTCACGGCGACAATCCTTGCCCGGACCGGGCTGCGGATCGGCGCGGAAGAGGCGTCGTTGACCATCGGTGGCGTCGACAACCCTGTTATCAAGGACCCGCTTACCCGCCGGCCCTACATTCCCGGCTCGTCGGTCAAAGGCAAGATGCGGTCGCTCCTGGAGCGGGTCCACGGCCTTGAGCAGAACTGGTCCATTCAAGGGCAGCGAGTCGAGCTTCATGTGTGCACGAGGGAAGAGGACTACCGGGGATGCACGCTCTGCCAGCTCTTTGGCGCGCCAGCGCCCGAGCGCGAACGCTGGCTGTGTCAGACTCGGCTGCGCTTCAGCGATGTCTTCATGACCGATGAATCGGCCCGGCGCCTTGTTGAGGCGAACAAGCGAACACCGATCTCCTATTCACCGAGCTCAAGTCCGAGGCCGCAATCGACCGCGTCACCTCGGCTGCGGTTCCGCGAACCATGGAGCGGGTCCCGGCAGGCACGGAGTTCGGCCCGCTCGAAATTGCCCTGTTTGTGTACGAGGGCGATGCTGTGGCGTCCGGGCTCGATTGGCTCGTTGATGGCCTCGAACTCGTCGAGGCCGATGGCCTGGGCTCATCGGTCGCCCGCGGCTCCGGGAGGGTCGAGTTCAGAGACATCGCATTCCGCGCGCTCGTCATGAGCGGGGGACAGCTTGAACGGCGGCAGCTCGGTGCCAGCTATCCAGGAACCACGCAGCTGCGTGAGCAACTCGACCAGGTGAAATCCTGGGCGCGCAGCTAACCATGCCCCGGCAGGCCTGGCTCGTCCAACTCAGCCCCCGCGCGCCGATGCGGGTCGGGACCCACCCCGAGGACATCGACCGGGCGCGCCCATTCGCTTCGTCCGATACCCTTTTCGGGGCACTCTGCTGGGCGATGCGGCAGCTCTTCGGCGAGGCCGCGCTCGAGTCCTGGCTCGAGCGGTTCCGCGCCGAGACGCCACCACTCCGGCTTTCCAGCCTCCTGCCGATGGTGCGCGTGAACGGCCAGGTGGAACCGCTGCTTCCGATGCCCCAGCGCCGGCCGGCCGGAGCGCTCCCGGATCGAAAGTGGTTGAAGCAGGCGCGCTTCGTCGATTTCGCAGCTTACCGGTGGCTGCTTTCTGGCAGCGGCGATGCGCCGGCGCTCATGAGCGATGCCCTGATCGGGGGCCCCCTCCGGGACACGCTGCCCGGGAGCGGGGAAGAGCCGCAACGCATCTGGGAAATCCAATCGCGCCCACGGGTCACCGTCGACCGCGTGTCCGGCGCCTCAGCACTGTACGAGTCGGCAGCCGCGCATTTCGCCAATGGCGCCGGCGGTGTCACCGTCCGGCCCGGCCTCTACCTGGTTGCAGATGAGGGGGAACTGGCCCGGGTGTTGACCTGCCTCGAATTCCTCGGCGAGGCAGGCATCGGCGGTGAGCGCTCCACCGGGCTGGGCAGGTTCGCCATCGAATCGCCGCGCCGGAGCCCGCTCCCGGTCTCCGAGAGCCCGGCAGCGGGGCCGACACTCTCCCTCTGCTGGCCCACCCCCGGGGACCTGGCACGCGGAGCGCTGGAGCTGCCCGAGCACCTCGGCTACCGCGTCGTTGAGCGGTCCGGGTGGATAGCCTCGCCCGAATGGGCCGGTTGGCGTTCCCGGCGCGTGGCGATGCTCGCCGAGGGCTCGTACCTCGGCGGGGCCGGTCCCGGCGGCGCGCTTGTCGATTGCACACCAGAGCCAGGCCGGGCCCATGCCGTCTACCGCTATGGTTTTGGCATCTTCCTGGAGGAGGCGCAGCTATGAGCGTTCCCGGTCAGTGGGGACGGTACGTTATTGATGTCGAGGTACGCACCCCCCTCCACATCGGTGCCGGTGACCGTTACCTTCGGGACTACGACTTCATCGTTCAGCAGTTGCCTGGCCAGGCGCCCGCCGTGCGAATCTTCGATGTCGAAGCCGCCCTGGACATGCTCGACGATGCTGCCCTCCAGCGGGCGAGGTCCGGGACAATTGCGAAGGCGCTCCCGGCTGCTCTCTACGGTCGGGTAACCCGGGCAGTACTGCCAGTCCACGGGACCCGCGCAGTCGGACAGGACATCCACGCCTTCATCCGGGACGGCCTGGGCCGCCTCTACCTCCCGGGAAGTTCCCTGAAAGGCGCCTTTCGCTCGGCGCTGCTCGATGCCTACGCGCGAGAGCAGCCCGCAAAAGTGCTCGCGAGCGTCCGTCAGCTTGCCGGGGGTCGGCTAGGGCGGGAATCGGCCGCCCGCCCGCTCGAGGAATCGGTGTTCTCGGCGGAACTCCCAAACACCCGGCCCGGTAGCGATGCACCGAACCGGGACATCAACCGGTGGCTGCGCATCAGCGATGCGTACCCCGGCCGGGAGCCCAGGATAGTCGCCGCGGAAGTACAGGTGCGCTCTACCTCCTCCCGCGGCAACCAGGCGATCCCGCTCTGGGTCGAGGCGGCCGGCCCCGGGACCGTTTTCCGGGCGCCGCTGACGCTCATACCCTCGCAGTTCAGCCCCTGGAAGGAGCTGGATGACGAACGCAAGCGCATCTTCGGGAGCAACATCCTCGAATGTCTCAAAACCTGGGGCCGCGCGCTTGCTGACGCGGAGCTCGATTATTGGCGCCGCCACGACCCGGCAGTGGCCGACCGCTTCCAGGGCATCGTCGACAAGCCGGCGCTTGCCGTATTCCCGATCGGCTTCGGGACTGGGTGGCTCTCCAAGACCATCGGCATGCACATCCGCAACGCGCCAGGTGGCAACGAGCTGATGCGCCAGCTCATCCACCAGTTCCGCCTCTCACGCTCGCGCGCACCCGACCCCGCCACCTTCCCGGTTGGCCATCGTGTCATCGACGGCCCTGGAGGTCCCCTGCCGATGGGCTGGGTGGCGATTGTCGTAGCCAGGCCGGCATGAGCGCCCTCGTCCGCATCGAAATTCCCGGTCGCTGGGACGACGCGCAGGAGCCGCCCGGGTTCCCCGGCCGTGCCCTCCAGGCCTGGTTCTACGGTCAGCTGGCAATGCGCGACCCCGCCGCGGCCGAGGAGCTTCACGACGCCCAACGCGAGAAGCCGTTCCACCTGGCGATGGTACGCTCTGGAGATGCCGAGGTGCTCGTCCTGGGGGCCTACGGCCCCCTCGCGGAACAGGTGATCACCATCGCCGCAGACGTCCGGGCTCGCATCCTGCTGAATGCCCGCTGGTGGCACCCGGCCGGCCCGCCGCGGGTCGAGACAGCCACCTGGGAAGAGCTTGGCGCGCCCCTTCTCGAAGTCCCGGCTGTGCGGCTCGTGCGGATGCGGTTCCTGACGCCCACCACCTTCCGGTCGGGCGGGAACTATCTCCCGCTCCCGGCCCCATCGGCGATGTTTTCGAGCCTGCTCGAGCGCTGGCGCGAATGGGCACCGGTTTCGCTCGGCGATGAGGCGCTCGAAGCGGTGCAACGCATCGCCATCCGCCGGCACCGCCTGCAGAGCGTCCCGGTCCAGGTCAAGGGGCTGGTGCCAGCGTTCACGGGCACCGCGGAGTTCGAGATGCGGGAGCGC
>JBBIVC010000087.1:0-8137 GCA_037439905.1 Thermoflexus sp. | reverse complement strand
CAACCTGAGCATCCGTTACCGCACGCGCGACGCGATGACGTACGCCGTGGACGACGTGTCGTTCGACCTCGAGCGAGGCAAGGTACTGACCGTGGTCGGCGAGTCGGGGTGCGGGAAGTCGACCGTTGCCATGTCGATCCTCAGGTTGCTGCCGCAAGAGGCGGACGTGCTCTCCGGGCGGGTCGTATTCGAGGTGACGGACCTGATGGCGCTGGAGGAGCGGGAGCTGCGGCCGCTGCGCGGGCGGCGAATCGCGATGATCTTCCAGGACCCGGTGGCGGGCCTGAACCCGGTTATCGACATCGGCACGCAGGTCGCCGAGATGCTGACGAGCCATCTGCCCATCAGCAAGAAGGAGGCGAAGGCGCGCGCCATCGAGGTGCTCGCGGAGGTGGGGCTGGCCGAACCTGCGCGCATCGCCAGGTCGTATCCGTTTCAGCTTTCGGGAGGGATGTGCCAGCGGGTGATGATCGGCATCGCGACAGCGCTGAACCCGGACGTCATCGTCGCGGACGAGCCGACGAGCGCGCTGGACGTGACGGTCCAGGCGCAGATCCTGCACCAGCTCGACCAGCTGCGAAGGGAGAGGGGCACCGCCATCCTGCTGATTACGCACGATTTTGGCGTTGTCGCGCAGATGGCGGACGATGTGGCCGTGATGTACGCCGGGAGGGTGGTGGAATCGGGAGGCGTGCGCGACATGCTGAAATCGCCGCTGCATCCCTACACGCACGCACTGCTCGGGACGCTGCCGCGGGTGGACGGGGCGCATGAGCACCTGCGCCAGATCCCCGGCCATCCTCCGGAGATGAACGAGCGGGCCGAGCGCTGCGCTTTCATCCCGCGGTGCGGGAAGGTGATGAACGTATGCCGGATGAGCGAGGTGCCCGGGCTGATGCACCCCGAGGGGGCGACGCACCGGGTGGCGTGCTACAACCCGGTCTGGCAGGGAGCGAGCGCGAAGTAGGCGCTAGCGCCGGGAGCCAGCGGCCGCCGGGGCGAGCGCGCACAGCTTCGTCACCAGGATCTCGATGGCGAGGTCTTCATCGACTTCGCCGAGCTTATTCGTGCGGTCGGCCTCGACCAGGTATTGGTACGCGAGCCGGAGCTTGCGGACTCCGTGGCGACGAGCCCGGTCGATTGCTGCCCGGCGGAGTCCTTCGTATTTTCCGGCGTTGCCGAGGACGCGCGTGATCTCGGCTTCGGGAGCGCCCTCATCGAGCAGGTCGACCAGCTGGGCGAGGACGCGGTAGCGGTCGGTGATGGTTGCGAGGAGGGCCTGGGCGTTTTCGCCATCGCGGCGGAGGCGGGCGAGCATTTCGAGCGCGGTTGCCAGGTTGCCGTCCATGAGCGCGTCGATGAGCGTGAAGCGGTTGGGCTCGCGGTCGCCGGCGCAGACGCGCTGGACATCGAGCACGTCGACCTGTGTCCCGTTGGCCCAGAGCGCGAGCTTGTCGAGCTCATTGGCGATGCGGAGGGTATCGCCCTGCAGCAGGTTGGCGAGGAGGGCCGCGGGGTCGAGCTCGGGGGGGAGCTCTTCCCACGGCTCAAGCTTTTCGCGCGGGGGCTGGCCGGTGCGGAAGCGAAGGCCCCTGAGATTCGCCTCGTCGCGGATGTAGCGTTCGAGCTCCTTGCCCTTGATTTCGGGGTGCTCCTCGATGACGACCCCGGGAACATCCTTGAGGCGGGCAATCAGCGGGTTCGCGCGGCTGACCGTGCGGGGCTGGCCCTGGGCGAGAAAGGGCTGCCCCAGGAACACGAGCGTCGTCGTCGCGGGGATCCCGGCGGCGAGGCTTGCGGCGAATTCGTCCCAGGGGCCGAGCGCACGGGACCCGCGCGGGCCGCCGCGGGTTTCGAAACGTTCGAGCAGGTGTTCGACGATGACGAGCCGTTTGGGCGCCAGGAAGGGCGGCGACATGGCCGGGCCGAGGACCTCGTGCGGCTTCGCATCGCGGCCGTCGACCTCGACCAGGTTGGTGAGGAGCATGCCGGTGCCGCCATCCGCCTCATCCTTCAATTCCTGGATGCGGCGGCGCATGGCAAGCTCGTCGGCGCCGAAGAGGACGAGGATCACGAGGGCAAGGGTAGCCGATCGGCTCTCAGCGCTCGACGTTGAGGGCGAATTCGAGCGCATCGGCGAGCGCCAGCCAGGAAGCCTCGATGATGTCGGTCGAAGAACCGACGGTGGTCCAGTAGCGGTTGCCATCGGTGCTTTCGATGAGGACGCGCACGCGGGCGCCGGTGGCCGACTGGCTATCGAGGATGCGGACCTTGTAGTCGACGAGCTTGACCTGTTCGAGCTGCGGGTAGGCCTGGACCAGCGCCTTGCGGATGGCGCCATCGAGGGCGTTGACGGGGCCATTGCCTTCGTGGGCGGTGTGGTGCATCACGCCATCAACGACGACCTTGACCATGGCCTCGGCGAGCATCTCGTTGAGCTGCGACTGGTCGTGGCTGCGGCGCCGGCGTTCAACGATGACGAAGTCCTCGAGTTCGAAGGGCGCCCGGTAGCCAGGGAGGCTGCGGCGGACGAGCATTTCGAAGCTGGCCTCGGCGCCTTCGTACTGGTAGCCCTGGCTCTCCTTCTCCTTCACCACCTCGAGGAGCTTCTTGACCTCGTCCTGGGAAAGCGGGAAATCGATGCCCATCTCCTGGAGTTTCATGATGAGGTTGCGCTGGCCGGAGAGCTCGGAGACGAGGACGCGGGAAGAGTTGCCGACCCGGGCAGGGTCGATGTGCTGATAGGCGCGTTCATCCTTCATGATGCCGGCGACGTGGTAGCCGGCCTTGTGGGCGAAGGCGGAGGCGCCGACGTAGGGGGCCTGGGGGTTGGGCGCCATGTTCGCGAGTTCGGAGACGTAGTTCGCGACTTCGGTGAGGCGGGCGAGCTGCTCATCCTCGACGACGTGAATGCCCATCTTCAGCTTGAGGTTGGCGAGGATGGTGAGGATATCGGCGTTGCCACAGCGTTCGCCGTAGCCATTGACACAGCCCTGGACCTGCCAGACGCCGGCTTCGACCGCGTGCAGGGAGTTCGCGACCGCCAGGCCCGCATCGTTGTGGAGGTGGATGCCGAGGCGGGCGCCGTTCACGCGTTGCTGGACGCGCTGGATCGCCTCGAGCATGGAGCGGGTGGTCATGCCGCCGTTCGTATCGCAAAGCACCAGCGCATCGGCGCCGGCGCGGGCGGCGGTAGCGAGACACTGGAGCGAGTAGTCGGGGTCATCGAAGAACCCGTCGAAGAAGTGCTCGGCATCGAAGAAGACGGTTTTCCCGAGCTTTTTGAAGTAGGCGATGGTATCGGCGATCATCGCGAGGTTTTCCTCGGCGCTTGTTTCGAGGATTTCGCGGACCTGGTACATGCTGGCCTTGCCGACGAGGGTGACGCCGGGGGTTTCGGCGGCGACCAGGCTCTGGATGTTCGCATCGGTTTCGCAGGTGATGTTGGGTTTGCGGGTGCCGCCGAAGGCGCTGACCTTTGCATTGCGCAGGGGCACATCGCGGAGGCGGCGGAAGTACTCGGCGTCCTTGGGGTTGGAACCGGGAAAGCCTCCCTCGATCCACTCGAGGCCGAGCTCATCCAGCTTCTTCGTGATGCGGATCTTGTCCTCGACGGAGAGGGAGATGCCTTCCATCTGGGAGCCATCGCGGAGGGTGGTGTCGTAGAGCTGGACGCGGTCGGTTGGCATGGCGCGGGGATTCCTTTCCTATCACGAGGGTACGGCGTGCGTGCGAACGGGGAAGCGGGAAGGGAAAGGGGCCGCTAAATGGCAGCCCCGCGTGATTGACGCGGGGTTGGTATCACCGGGGAAGTGAGCTGGCAGGGCACGTGGGTGATTGTACCAGAGTTCACGAGGGTGGTTCATCGAAGGGGAGGAGGATGAACGAGCCGCCATGCAGGGGGCGCATGTGGCGGAAGTGGCGCTGATCGAAGGTGAGGATGCGGTTGGTCTTGTAGCGAGCGGCAAGGATCACGATGGAGAGGTCGGCGAGGCCGACGTTCAGGTCGGCATACTGCTCGTCGAGCGTGACCACCGCCTGGTAGTCACCCGGTTCGAGGCAGGCGACATGGTAGCGGCCGCGAGCGAGGTCTCGGAGGAAGGGCCTGTTGGCCGCCGGGTACATTTTTGTCTGAAGCTGGTAGTCGATTTCCGCGGCGACAGGCGCCGGAATCACGAGTTGGTCGCGGGAGTTCCTCACCAGTACCCCGGTGCGGCGCGCCACCGGGTGGTCGAGCGTTGCCAGCGATACGACGGGTGCGGCATCGACAATGATAGTCACTCGCCCGAACCGGTTCCCGGGCTGTCTGGGATGTCTCCCCCGAAGCCCTGCATAAGCACACTGTCCACCCAGTCCTGAAAGTCCTGCGGATCGTCGGAATCGGGGGGCGGCGGTACGCCCTCTCTGAGCTTGTAGTTTCCGAAAAGCTCGAAGTTCCGATCGGGGTGGGAGGCGTCGTACAGCGCGAGGGCCTCGCGGAGGACGAGCGCCTGCGACTTTCCCTCGCGCTCGGCGAGGCGGGCAAGCCGTTCCCGATCCTCCTCGGAGAGGTAGACGCTCGTCTTCTTCATGGCATGTAGGGTACCACGTAGGGTATCGGCTTCCAAGACGTCAGGCGAGGCGCGAACCCGTGGCGAGCGCCGCGGCAAGGCGGATGGCTTCGACCATGCTGGTTGCATCGGCGATGCCCCGGCCGGCGATATCGAATGCGGTGCCGTGATCGACCGAGGTGCGGATGAAGGGGAGGCCAAGGTTCACGCTTACGCTGTGTTCGAAGCCATGGACCTTGATCGCGATGTGGCCCTGGTCGTGGTACATCACGATGACCACGTCGTAGCGCCCCGCGATGGCGTGGTTGAACACCGAATCGGCCGGGTGAGGCCCGGTAGCGTCGATGCCCGCCGCCCGGGCATCGGCGATGGCGGGCGCGATTTCGTCGAGTTCCTCGCGGCCAATGAGGCCGTTGTCGCTGGCGTGGGGATTGAGCGCGGCGACAGCGATGCGGGGCCGTTCGAAGCCCCAGCGGACGAAGTGGTCGTGGGTGAGGCGGATGGCGCGCAGGACGTTCTCGCGAGTGACGAACGCGCAGGCCTCGCGGAGGGGCTTGTGGGTGGAGAGGTGCATACAGCGGAGGCTGCCCGAGACGAGCATGGTGGCGACGTGGGGCGAGCCACTGAGCCTCTGGAGGACCTCCTGGTGGCCGGTATCGGCGATGCCGGCGAGGCGAAAGGCCTCCTTGTTCACGGGGGCGGTCACCATGGCATCTGCCTGGCCGGCGAGGCACATGCGGGCGGCGTGCTCGATCCACGCGTGGGCGGCGCGGGCCGAAGCGGGGGAGAGCTCGCCGACCGGCCAGCCGCCGGGTGGCGCGGGGTGGGGGTCCAGGACGTCGGCATCGATCGTTATGTTCAGCTTTTCGGCCCACGAGCCGAGGAGGCTGCGATCGCCAATGACGGTGACGCGGGCGAGGCCGTTGACTTCGGAGTCGGCCAGGGCCCTGGCGACGACCTCGGGCCCAATGCCAGAGGGGTCGCCCATGGTGACAACGAGGTGGGGCAGCGCCATGACGGAACAGTAGCAGGTGTTCGCCGGGGCTGCGCCGGGGCCTGGCGCGAGCGAGCATCGCGGCGGTCAGGTGAGGTTGAGCCAGCCGATGACGGCGACGACCAGGACGGCCGCCGCGGCGAGCAACAGCGACTCCCAGCGGATGGCGTGACCGAAGGCGGCTCGCCGCTCGCTCAGCTGGCGGTCCGCAAAGTCGAGCGGAGCGGAGCGCAACTCCTCTTCGGGTGGGCGGAACGGGAACATGGCCATGGAAGCAGGGTACCACCCGCGGCAAGGGGTCGCGGGGCTATGGCTGAGGCGCCAGGTATTGGCAGTTCCGGGCTGGTCGCGGGCGACCCGATATGATTGTATACAATCACCAAGGTCACCACAGGAGCACTCAACGCCATGGCACCCAGCTGGCTCACCTACGCGAACGCGAGCGGTCGGCTTGCCGGAAGCCTTCCGCTCGCGCTCGGGCTCCTGGTCGTCGCCGGGCTCGCGATGGCGTCGCTCCGCGGCCCCGACTACTTCCGCGACGCCTTCCCCTACACCCTGCCGCCGATGGTGCAGTTCGAACGTGAACCGGCGCCGCTGGACCCGCCGGACCGCATCTGGATCACGGACACGACCTTCCGCGACGGGCAGCAGAGCCGGGCGCCGTACACGGTCGAGCAGATCGTCCACCTGTATGAATTGCTGCACCGCCTGGGCGGTCCGCAGGGGATGATCCGGCAGTCGGAGTTCTTCCTGTATACAAAGAAGGATCGCGAGGCCGTGGAGCGCTGCCAGGAGCTTGGCTACCGCTTCCCGGAGATCACGGGGTGGATCCGGGCGACGATGGCGGATTACCAGCTCGTGCGGGCAGCGGGGCTGAAGGAGACCGGCATCCTCACCTCCATTTCGGACTACCACATCTTCAAGAAGCTGAACTCGACGCGCGAGGCCGTGATCGCGGGTTACCTGGAGGTGGTGGACGCGGCACTGGCCGACGGGGTGGTGCCGCGCTGCCACATCGAGGACAGCACGCGGGCGGACTTCCATGGCGTGGTATTGCCGTTCGTGCAGGCGCTGATGGAGCGCGGGCGGCAGGCGGGCATCGAGGTAAAGGTGCGCTACCCGGACACGATGGGCGTTGGGGTGCCCGACCCGCACGCGGCCCTGCCGCGCGGCATCCCGCGGCTGACGCACCTGCTGAAGACGGAGGGCGGGGTGCCATCGGAGGCGCTGGAGTTCCACGGGCAGAACGACCTGGACGCGATCATCCCGAACGCGGTGGCGGCGTGGCTGTACGGCGCCAGTTCGAACAACGGGACGCTGCTGGGCATTGGCGAGCGCAGCGGGAATACGCCGATCGAGGCGCTGGTGTTCTGGCTCATCGGGCTGACCGGCGAGACGCACGGGATGGACACGACCGTCATCAGCGAGATCGCCGACTACTACCGGGAGATCGGCGAGGTGGTCGACCAGCGGCTGCCGTTCGTGGGCGACAACTTCAACGTGACGCGCGCGGGGATCCACGCGGACGGGATGATCAAGGACGAGGAGATCTACAACCCGTTCGACACGACCCGGCTGCTGAACCGGCCGCCGGGAGTGGCGATCACCGATAAGAGCGGCGCTGCGGGGCTGCTGATGTGGATGCAGAAGCACCGGCCGGCCGAGGCTGCGGGGCTGGAGAAGCGCGACCCACGGCTGATGCAGATGCTGGACCTTGTGATGCGCGAGTACGACGACGGCCGCGTGACCAGCCTGGCGGACGAGGAGGTGCACCGGCTGGTGGACGAGACGTGCATAGGGGTTAGGGGATAGGCGATAGGCGATAGGGTGTAGGGGGCGCTGGCGCCGGCGCGTTCCGGCTGCGCATCGTTCAGCTCCCGCCCATGCGATCGAGGCGCTCGATGACTCCCTTCGGATCCGGGTGGCCGTGTTGCTCGAGCGCGATTTCAAGTAAGTCCCGCCACGCGGGGTCCGAGAGGTACAGGAGGGCCCAGCTGGCGCGCGTCAACAATCGACGGCTCAGCTCGGGCGTGACCGGGACGATCCTGAGCTCGAGAACGACTGTAGTCAGATCCTTCCCGATAGCGTCCAGCTCATCTTCCAGCGAATCTGTACGACATCGGCAAGTGCACGTTCGGCCTCTTCGCGTGTCACGGGCTGTGCGTCGGTTGCATCACCACAACTGACGCACGCAGCCAGGACAAGCGCACCGGCGACCAGGCTCAGGGAGCGCTGTCGCACCAACTCCACGAGACGCACGCCGTGTGTCTGAGGTTCAGGGCCTATGTTGGATTTCCCTCTTCTGGCACCGAGACCACAGTCATGTATCCAACCTCGCAATCTGCTGCCACGAGAACTCCACCCGGAGCCGCTATGACGCCAGCTTTTGCACTGCGTAGGCGAGCGCAATGAGCCCTGCCATCGCCGCGATGGTTCCAATCACGACGTTACGCAGACTTGGCACTTTTGAACTCCCCACGAGAGGTAATGAAATGCTGTGCAGTTTCCGGCTGCCGCAGGAACATCCTCCCATTCGTGATCAGTTCCGCGGCGAAGGATACGCAGCAGGCTGAGTGGTGCGAGAACCAGCGGG
>JBBIVC010000086.1:0-8276 GCA_037439905.1 Thermoflexus sp. | reverse complement strand
GTCGAGTTCATCACCATGGATGGCGTTGCAGACACATCGCGTCTCACCGCTACCTTCGGGATCCCTTTGACGCCGTTGGAGCAAGGGCTCGAACGGTATCTGCGCAAGTCGTGACGTAATCCGGGCTCCCATCTATAGCTTGAATGTGTCGCTTGCATAGGTAGGGCGGCGATCCCGTAGAATCACCGCCGTGGCGGCTTGCGGGGGCCGCCGTCGGAGAAGACTACATCCGCCGGATAGACCATTGCGCGCTGATACTTCTGACGTCGCGTTCAGGCTGTTGCTCGCCCTGGGAGAACTCTGGGATGGACTTGACCGGGCGGGGGTGAACCCCTCGGCGAAAGGCCTGAACCTGGCCCAGGAGTACCTGGGTGGCTATACACGGTTTTCGGCAGGCCCCGGCTCCCATGCGCGCCTGGTCGTGGAATGGAACGAGTCGTCGCGCCACCTGCGCGTCCTGCGTTGCGAAGCCTGGCCGGGCGCCGAGGCGACGATTTCGGCGACCGTGGCGCACGTCCGGGCCGAGGCTCGCGCGCGCGGCATTATCGATATCGTGGACCGCGCCCTGGCGGCAGCCTGCCAGGAACCCACCGCGCCCTGCCGGCGGACGGTGATCGCCAGCGCGATGGCCCAGCACCAGGCGGTGCCCGCCCGGCGGGCGTAGCGGCGCGACGGCGCTCGCGCTAGCATGGCCGCCATGGTGCGGCCGCTCCCCGAAGGCTTCCCCCTCCGCTCCCACCTGCTTCCACGGCTGTACGACGAGCATCGCCGGGCCGGCTGGCTCGCGCCCGCTTCCGTGGCCGCCCTCGCGCGCGACCTTCGGCTCCCCGCCGCCGGGGCATGGGAGGTGGCGACCTCGTTCGCGGACTTCCGGTTCTCGCCTGGCGAGCAGAGCGAGGCGTGCTCGGGCCTGAGCTGCCAGCTGCTCCGCGGGGACGCAGGCGAGATGGGTGCGGCGGGCGGGCACTGCCGGTTCCGGTGCTACGACGCCCCCGTCAGCGGGAGCGAACAGCCGTTCCCGGCGGGCATGGTGCGTCGCGCCGGTCCGCTCCTGGCGCCGGACGTAACCGACGACGCGGGTCTCGCCCGCGCTCGCGCGCTTGGCCGGGATGCTGCACTCCAGGCAGTCCTGGATTCAGGATTGCGCGGACGGGGCGGAGCCTACTTCCCCGCGGGGGCGAAGTGGCAGGCGGCGCTCGCCGAGAACCGCCCCATCGCCCTCGTGGTGAACGCCGAAGAAGGCGAGCCGGGCGTCTTCAAGGACCGGGCGCTGCTTTCACTGGCGCCCCGGCGCGTGGTCGAAGGCATCGCCATCGCCGCATTCGTGCTGCAACCCGCCGTGGTCGTGGTCTTCGCCAACGGGACCGCCGATCCTGCGGTCGCTTCGCTTGAGCGCGCGCTGGATGAGGCCGCTCCGGGGCTCGACGTCGCCATTCTTCGCGGGGGTGGAGGGTACGTGCTCGGAGAAGAGAGCGCGCTGCTCAACGCGATCGAGGGGCGACGGCCGGTGCCGCGCACCAGGCCCCCGTATCCCGTCCAGTCCGGCCTGTTCGGCATGCCCACCGTGGTGAACAACGTCGAAACGCTGGCCAACGTGCCGGTGCTGTTTCGCGACCTCGAAGCATATCGTTCCCGCGGAGTGGAAGCCGCCCCGGGAACCAGGATCCTGAGCGTCAGCGGGCGGGTTGCTCGTCCCGGCGTGTATGAGGTCGAAATGGGGACCCGGCTTCGTGACGTCGTCGCTTCCGCGGAGCCCACCGTGGAAGGCGACGTGGCCGTGCTCGCCGGCGGTCCATCCGGCGGGTTCCTGGACTCGAGCGCCCTGGATGTCCGGCTCCAGCCCGGGCCCCTGCACCCGTCCGGAGCGATGCTCGGCGCCGGGGGCATCGTGGTGCTCGATGCGCCGCGCGATATCCGTGGCGCGGCACTCGCGATGGCGCGCTTCAACGCGGAGGAATCCTGCGGGAAATGCACACCCTGCCGCGAAGGCGCCCCGCGGCTGCTCGACATGCTCACCGCCGGCGATACCGCGTCCATCCCGGAGCTGGCCGACGTCCTCCAGTTCGGTTCGCTCTGCGGCCTCGGGCAGATGGCGCCCGGCCCGGTCCGGTCAGCCCTGCACTTCTGGCCGGAGGTGTTCGCGTGAGGCTGAATGGCCGGCTCGTGGAACCCCGTGGTTCGCTCCTCGATACGGTGCTGGCCGCCGCAATCGAGCTTCCCCACCTGTGCAAGGATGACAACCTGCCGGTGATCGGCGCCTGCCGCACGTGCCTCGTCGAGGCTGATGGGCGCATCGTGGCGGCCTGTTCGACCCCGGCCGCCGGGGTGGAGGAGTGTTCGACGGACTCCGAACGGGTCCTGCGCATTCGCCGGGGCGTCCTCGAACTCACCGCCGCCATGCAGCGGCCGTCACCTCCTCACGCGTTAGGAGGGCCCCGGAGCGGGGAAAGCCTCGCGGCGTACGAGTCCCATGGCATCGGCCCCGGCCGGTACGAGCGCAGGACGGGCGGCCACACCGACGTCTCCAACCCGTTCTTCTCGTTCCACGAGGATGCCTGCATCCTGTGCGCCCGCTGCGTGACAGCCTGCCAGGACCTCCAGCATATCGGGGCAATCGGTATCGCCGGGCGCGGGCACGCGGCGCGCGTGACCCCCGGCACGGGCGTCAGCTTCCGTGATTCCATCTGCACCAGTTGCGGTTCGTGCGTGGCCGCATGCCCCACAACCGCGCTCAGGCCGAGGGGGTGACAACGATGACCCGCACCGTCCAGAGCACCTGCCCCTACTGCGGCGTTGGCTGTGGCATCGTGCTGAACATCGATGACCAGGACCGAATCCGCTGGGTGGATGACGATCCGGGGAACCTCTCGAGCACCGGGATGTTGTGCGTGAAGGGGCGCTTCGGCACCACCTTCGTGAATCACCCGGACCGCCTCCGGGCGCCGCTAATCAAGCGCAATGGGCGCTTCGAGGAAGCATCCTGGGATGAGGCGCTGGACCTGGTGGCGAATCGCTTGCTCGAACACCGGGGTCACTTCGGCAGCTTTGCCAGCGCCAAGGCCACGAATGAGGATGCCTTCATCCAGCAGAAATTCGTTCGGCTCATCATGGGCACCAACAACATCGACCACTGCACGCGGCTCTGCCATTCCCCGAGTGTCGAGGCGATGCTGCAGCAGCTCGGAAGCGGCGCGACGAGCAACTCCTACATCGATTACGAGGAAGCCTCGTGCATCGTCCTCGTCGGCTGCGATCCCGGTTCGAACCACCCGGTCATCGCCTCGCGCATGCGACGGGCAATCGACACGTGGGGCACAAAGCTCGTGGTGGTGAATCCCCGCCGCATCGAGATGTGCGACCGCGCTGACCTGTTCTTGCAGCCACGGGCCGGGACGGATGTCGCGCTCTTCAACGGCATGGCGCGGGCCATCCTGGACGAAGGCCTGGAGGACCGGTCCTTCATCGACGCCCGCACCGAAGGGTTCGCCGCGTTCCTGGCTGCCATCCGGGAGACGACGGTCGATGAGTGCGCCAGCGCCTGTGGAGTCCCGGCGGAAGAGATCCGGCAGGCGGCGCGGCTCTTCGCCAGGCCCCCTGCCCGGATGGGTCAGCCCGCCGGGCTCCGGCCCGGCAGCTGCCTCGTCTGGGGGATGGGCATCACCCAGCACACGCAGGGCACCGATAATGCCCATTCGCTCTTGAACCTGGCGCTCCTCTGCGGCCAGCTTGGCAGGCCGGGCTGCGGTGTCTCGCCGCTGCGGGGCCAGAACAACGTCCAGGGCTGCGGCGATGCCGGCTGCATCCCTGACTCGCTCCCCGGCTATCAGAGCTACGGCGATGCCATCATCGCGCCATTCGAGGATCTCTGGGGCGCCGGGTTGCCCCGTGAGCCGGGACTCAAGGCGACCGACATGGTTGAACAGATCGCATCTGGCGCAATCCGGGCCATGTACATCGTCGGCGAGAACCCCCTCCTCAGCGAGCCGAACCTCCATCACGCGACGGACCTCATCCGCTCGCTCGATTTCCTGGTGGTCCAGGACCTGTTCCTGCACGAAACCGCCGAACTGGCCGACGTGGTGCTGCCGGCGTGCTCCTTCGCAGAAAAGGATGGGACGTTCACCAACAGCGAGCGCCGCGTGCAGCGCGTCCGCCGGGCGATCTCCCCGGTGGGCCAGTCGCGCCCCGACTGGGAGGTGCTGTGCGACGTCGCCCGGCGCATGGCCCCACACGTCGGCGTCGATCCCGGCCAATTCGCCTATGCGTCGGCGAGCGAGGTGTTCGACGAGTTCGCGCGGCTCACTCCCCAGGTGAGGGGCATCAACTACGCGCGATTGGATTCCGAAGGTGGCATCCAGTGGCCCTGCCCTGCCCCCGGCCACCCGGGGACGCGCTACCTCTACGCCGAATCCTTCCCCAGGGGGCTCGCGCGGTTCGTGCCGGTGCGGCAACGCGCCGTCGCCGAGGAGACTCCGGATGGCGAGTACCCGCTTGTGCTCAACACGGGCCGCATCCTCTACCACTGGCATGGCGGGACAATCACCCGCCGCGTGGCCGGGCTCATGGAGCAGGTTGATACGGTGCCGGTCGCGGTGCACCCTGCCGATGCTTCCGTCGCCGGGATCGGGGATGGCGATGCGGTGGTGATCTTCTCCAGGCGCGGGCGCATGACAGCTCGAGCCGTGGTCACCGATGCGGTCCAGCCTGGCAACCTGTTCGTGCCGTTCGTGAAGCTCCAGGACCAGGCGGCCAACTTCCTCACGAACAACGCCTACGATGAGGCGTCGCGGATTCCCGAGTACAAGGTCTGCGCCGTGCGCATCGAGAAGAAGCGGGAGCGCAAGGGGGCATTCCCGCTCCGGGCCTGAGCTACCGGCGCTCTGCCCATTGCTTCGCGTGGTACGTGATGATGATGTCGGCGCCGGCCCGCCGGATGCTCGTCAGCGCTTCATCGACCGCGCGGGCTTCATCGAGCCAGCCATTCTGGATCGCCGCCATGAGCATGCTGTATTCCCCGCTCACGTTGTAGGCGGCAACCGGCACGTTGACCGCGGCGCGCACCCTGGCGATGACATCGAGGTAGGGAAGCGCGGGTTTCACCATCACCATGTCGGCGCCTTCGTCGAGGTCGGTGAACACCTCGTCGAGGGCCATCCGGCCATTTGCCGGGTCCATTTGATACCCGCGCCGGTCGCCGAACTGGGGTGCGCTATCCGCGGCTTCGCGAAACGGCCCATAGAAGGCGCTCGCGAACTTTGCCGCATAGGAGAGGATCGGCGTCTCCTGGAACCCGGCCGCATCCAGCGCGGCCCGGATCGCCGAGACCCGCCCATCCATCATGTCGCTCGGGGCGATGATGTCGCAGCCAGCCTCCGCAAGCGAGACGGCCGTCTCGGACAGCAACGGCAGCGAGGCGTCGTTATCGACCGACCCATCCGGCCGGAGCAAACCGCAGTGCCCATGCGAGGTGTATTCGCAGAGGCAGACATCCCCGAGCACAAGAAGTCCGGGGCTCGCGTCCTTCAGCGTGCGAATGGCGGTCTGCACAATCCCGTCGCGGGCGTATGCGCCCGAACCTCGCTCGTCCTTCGCCGCTGGCAGGCCGAAGAGCAATACCGCCGGGATACCCAGGGTTGCCAGCGACCGGGCCTCGATGGCCAGCGCATCGATGCCGAGGCGATCCTGTCCCGGCATCGCCCCGATGGGTTGCCGGCCCCTGAGGCCCGCCTCCACAAAGAGCGGATAGACCAGGTGTTGGGGCGAGAGCTCGGTCTCGCGCACAAGCGCGCGGATAGCGGGCGTGGCGCGCAGGCGGCGGTGCCGCCGGAACGCGGATAGTTCCATAAATTCGGAGTCTAGCATCAGTGCCTCTCCCGAGGTTCCAACCCCGGCGCTGCGGTATCCTGCCGCCATGGAACGCCGGCTCCCGCCGCAGTACGCGGGCTGGCAGGACCACGAGCCTGCCTTCCGCCGCATGTCGACGCCTGAACTGGTCGCGGAGATCCAGGATGGACCGCCCGACCGGCGGCTCGCGGCGCTCTCCGTCATCGACCTGGGTGGGGTCGAGTCGAGCATCATCGAAGACTGGATCCGTACGCTGCCCGATGCAGAGGCGAACGAGCTGGCCGGCGCCATCCCCGCACAGCGTCCCCATGCCACCTGCGCCGAGGATAGCCGCTGGGTGGAAGTTGCCCGGCTCGGGTACGAGCAGCGCCGGCTGCCGACGTTCCTGGTCATGTTGTTCTCATCGCTCGATGCGCTCGATGCCCGCGGGTGCCCGGAGGCGGCTGCCGAGTGGGAGCGCATCGGCGATTGGCTGGGCGACATGTACGACCGGCTTGTGGCCGCCGGCGAGTCCGACGCCCTGGGCGACATCTCGCTCTTCGTCTTCGAGAACTACCTCCACAAGGACGCCATCTTCGAGGCGTTCTGCGGCATGATCGTCCGGCACGAACGTCTCGCGCGCGAAGTCAGCGCGAACCCCTCGCTCTACCTGGCCGACCTCGACGAAGCTCGCCAGCGGCTGGCGCTCGAAGAAGCGGCGGCCAACGGTGGCCTCAGCTTCCGGCAGGCGTGGGAGAACCTCCTCGGTTTCTGACCGTCAGACCGCGCACTCACCCTCGCCGCGCTGCAGCTGGTAGAGCTCCAGCCGGTTCCAGTCGATGAACATCGAACGGTTATCGTCGCTGAACTCCCCCGGGAGGGTGAGGTCCGCGATTGCGTCTTCGAAGCGGGCGGCGCCAGCGCGGTCGAAAAACGCGTTGAAGGTTTCTCCCGGCAACCGCTCGCTTTCGTATAGCGAAATGAAGCGCTCGACGGCCTCGGGCCCCCGCTTCGCGGGCAGGCGAACCTTGAGCTGCGTGGCCATGCGCAACACTCCCTCCTGGTACGACCCGCCGATGAAGACGTGATAGGCGGGCAGCTGATGCGGGCCGACCTTCATGGCCGCGCCATGGAAGCCAATGTTGGCGATGTGGTGCTGGCCGCAGCTGTTCGGGCAGCCGCTCATCTTGATGGTGATCCGCCGCGTGAGCGGGTCGTCGATGGCCATGGCTTCGACGCGCTGCTGAATCGCCTGGTTCAGCCCCATCGAAGAGGTGATCCCGAGCTTGCAGCTATCGGTGCCCGGGCAACTGACCACGTCGGTAATGGTCCGGGCGCCGGCATCGGCGAGCCCCAGCTCGCGCAGCGCCGTGAAGACCTCGTACAGGCTCTCATCGCGCACCCAGCGGAGGACGACGTTCTGGCCAATGGTGGTGCGGGCGTAGCCCCCGCAGTACTCGCGCATGATCGCGCCGAGGCCGCGGAACTGCTCTGGCTTCAGGTCCCCGCGCGAGACCTTCACCTCCACGGTCGAGAATCCCTGCTGCTTCTGGGCGCGCACGTTCGCGCTCACAAAGGCGACGAATTCGCGGTGGTCGCCATTGGGCTGCGCGTACCCCGGCTTTCGCCCTGGCGCACCTGCCTCTTCGTCGTGGATGAAGAGCAGGCGGTCGGGCCGGAAGTCCTTCGCAGTCCAGTCTCCCTGGAGTTCGGCATCGACCATGCCCCTGAACTCCTCGATGCCGACGCGGTCGACCAGGAACTTGATGCGCGCCTTCGCCCGGTTCTTTCGGAGCTCGTCGGCCTTCTCGAAAATCCGGATGACCGCCTCGGAGAGCTTGAGATACTCGTCCACGCTGACGAATTCCGTGAGCACGGGCGCGTTGCGCGGCATGATGCTCAGGCCGCCACCAACCACCACCTTGAAGCCGCGGATGCCGCCCTGCACGCGCGGGATGAACCCGAGATCGTGGATGCCGGTGATGGCGTTGTCCTCGTCGGTGGCCGTGAAAGCAACTTTGAACTTGCGCGGCAACAGTTGCGAGAGCGGGTTGCGCAACCAGTAGCGGGCAAACGCGCCGGCGTAGGGCGTGGGGTCGAACAGCTCGCCTGGTTGGACCCCGGCCCACGGGTCGCCGGTGACGTTGCGGACCGTGTTCCCGCACGCTTCGCGGGTCGACAGGCCAGCCCTTCCCAGGACGAACAGCGCTTCGGCGGCTTTGGCCAGCGGCACGTGGTGGAACTGGATATTCTGGCGGGTGGTGATGTGCCCTTTCCGAAGCGGCGCGAAGCGCTCGGCCACCTCGGCGAAGGCGTCCATCTGCTCCGGGGTCACGCCGCCAAACGGCAGCTTCACCCGGATCATCTGGACGCCAGGCTGTCGCTGGCCATACACGCCCTGCTTCAGGCGGAATCCGATGAACTGTGTCTCCTCCCATTCGCCCTTGAGGAAA
>JBBIVC010000085.1:0-8307 GCA_037439905.1 Thermoflexus sp. | reverse complement strand
TCATCACGGCCATCCCCGAATACCTCAACTACCCGGACATCCGCGGCGGCAACGACAACAGCTACCCCGTCCGCGACATCATCTCCGCCACCGGCGGCCCGCGCGCGGGCTGATCGCCAGACAACACGCGAGGGGATGCCGCCGGGTCGCCGGCGGCATCCCCGGCGGGCACGACCCGGGAGCATCGCCATGCCTGTGTACGAGTTCCGCTGCGAACAATGTGGACAAAAGGCCGAAGTACTCGTCAGGCGAGTGGGCGCGCCCGTCGCGGTCCCCCGTTGCCCCGCTGGCCAGGCCGGCCACCAGATGGTGCGCATCATGAGCGCGTTTGTCCGTCAGCTGACGGAGGCCGACAAGCTCGCCGAGGCCGAGGCCCAGTATGGCGCGGAGGTCGATGCGGTGATGGGCACCGGGCCCGATGTCTCGCGCCTGGCCCGCCGCTACGACCGGCTCTCAGCCGACCTGCCACCCGATTAGACCGCCTGGCTCCGGTCCGCCCGTCGGGGTCCATCAAGGAATCCCCGGCTTCGGCCCCCGGTTGCTACAGTGGTTCCATGGGAGGCCCCAGGAAGCGCCGCATCGGACGGACCGGCCTGGCCGTCTCCGAGCTCGGGTTGGGCGCCATGGACACGCCCCATTCGCCCGAGGCCATCGAGACGGTGATGACGGCACTCGACCTTGGCATCGACTTCATCGACACCGCGCGTGACTACGAGGGTAGCGAGCACCTGCTGGGCGAGGTGATTCGCCGCCGGGGCCAGAAGGACTTCCTGGTGGCGAGCAAGACCTTCCGCCACTCTGCGAACGGCAGCCAGTACGAAATCGACCGTTCGCTCCGGGTACTGGGCGTGGAGCGCATCGACCTCTACCAGCTCCACGACATTTCAACGCCGGCCGCCTGGGACGAGGTGATGGGGGAAGGGGGCGCGCTCGAAGGGCTCAAGACCGCCCAATATCGCGGCCTGATCGGGCACATCGGCATCTCCTCGCACGACCTGGATATCGTCGAGCAGGCGATTCGCTGCGGGGAGTTCGACACGGTGATGCTTGAGTACTCCGCGTTTTTTCCGCAGACGGCGCGGCTGATCGACCTCGCGGCGGAGCGCGATGTGGGGGTCATCGTGATGCGGCCCCTCGGTGGTTCGGGGCGAACCAGCGCCATGCGCGGCCGCATCGCCCGCGGATACGGCGGCCCGCTCACCCCGGCGAACCTCCTGCGCTACGTCCTGTCGCACCCTGGTGTCTCCGTGGTCATCCCGGGAGCGCGCTACCCCTCGAGAATCGTTGAGAACGTTGCGACCGCCGCGGGCTACGAGCCGATGAGCGGGCCAGAGCGGCGGGAGCTCGAACAGGCAGCAGCGGAGCTGTACTGAACCCACCATGGCCCCTCGACCGGTGACGCCGGTCCCTGCGGCCCTGCACGTGGGGCGTTGAAGTGGCCGAGTATCATCGATGCGATCCCCGGCCGGAGGTGCAGGCATGGCGACCAGCGCGATGTTCGTGGTGACACTTCGGGAGTGGCTGGAAAGCCAGCGGCTGCAGGACACGCCCCACCGGGCGGCCCTGAATGCCGCGATGAACGCGGGCGACACAGCAGCGATTCGCGCGTTGCTCGCCGGTGCGCCGTTCAGCCCCGACCAGCGGCGCTACCTGGATGACCTGCTCGACCGGTGGGACAAGGCGGAAGCCGGTGGCGCCTGAGGCCTGACCGCGATCATGGGCCGGGCGGGGGATGGGTGGTACACCTTACCCATGCCGGTTTCGCGTATCCCGGTGCCGTCGACCGGCCGGCTGGCCGAGGCGGTGGCCCTCTCGCCGGCCGACCGCATGCGCCAGGTGGAGGCGTTTTTCGCCGCCTTTCCGCGGTCCGGCTCCGGGACGCACGGGCTGGGGCAGGCGATCCTCGATTTCCAGCGATGGGAAATCGCCTCGGGCCGTATCCAGGATGCCGGTGGCTCGCCGTGGTGGCGGGCCGTCAACGGAATGATGGTCCTCGACATCACCGCCGCCCAATGTAGGGATGCAGCAACAACACCGGCGATACGTGCCTGGCAGGACTACACGACATCTCCCGACCCGCAGGCCGCCCTCTGGGAAGCGCATCAGCGTTCGCTCCATGCCGGCGTTCGCGCCTGCGCGGAGCTGCTGGCGGCCGAACCGGAGGCCGAGCAGCGTTTCGCCGCGATCGTGATCGACGTGGTCGACCGGACGGCGCTGGCGGGAACGGCCACCGACAACGACGGCCTGGCGCGCATGACGGACCGCTTCTACCCGGCCGTCTACCCCATCGGCCCGGAAGACATCCCGGGGCTCGACCTGATGCGCGAAAAGACGGCGGCCCGGCTGCTCGATGGCGCCGGGCGGCCGTTTGCCAACGTCGGCATGGGTTCGACGCGCTGGGACTGAGACCGCCGGGCGGATAACATCGCGCCACGCTGCTAGACTCCCCTTCGCGCCGGGATGCCGGCCGGAGACTCAGGGTGAACGATGCCCAACTGCCTCGCGCCGTTGAAGCCGAATGGGATGGCCTTGTCGTTCGAAGCGCTCGTCCCGAAGAGTCGGATCTCCTGGCTGATCTGGTGCTTGGAGATGCGGAGCAGGAAACCACCAGGGTGGCGATGAAGCTCTATGGTCTCAGCGACCTGGAGCGAGTGCGGTCGCTATTCCGCCTGTTGTGGCGCGGGGGTGAGAATTGGCGCCTCAGCGTCGTCGCATTCTCTGGAGGCGAGCCTGTTGCCGTATTGCAGCGGGGGCCCTCAGGGTTGAGAGTCCGACCTCAACTGCTCGTGCATGCTCTCCGCGCGGTGGGGCCGCTTGCCCTGATGAGGATTGGCGTGCGGATGCGTTATCAATCGGCCGTCTCGCCCAAGAAACCCGCCGGCGCCTACGTGATTTCGGAGCTGCACGTCGCGCCGCACGCCCGGGGGAGGGGCATCGGGAGCCAGCTGCTTGGATTTGCCGAGCATGAAGCGCGTTCCTGTGGATTCAGGACAATGGCCCTTCACACCCTGACGACAAACCCAGCTCGCCTCCTGTACGAACGACATGGGTTCATCGAAGTGGCAGTCGCCAGGGACGCCCGGTTCGAACGCCTCACAGGCTCCGAGGGGAACGTGCTGATGGTGAAGGAGCTTCCCACGCTCACTCGATGAACTCGTACGGCTGGAGCAGCTCCGCGTAGTCGTTCTTCGGCGAGTTCAGGAGGGGGGAGACGGGCCGGTAGACGAGCCATTCATCCGGTGGGGGACCGAGGAGCTTCTTCAGGCTCAGCGGGTTGGGCTCCTTCGGATTCATCCACGCGTCTGCCTGCTCATCCGAAAGCACGACCGGCATCCGGTCGTGGATAGGCCGCATCATCTCGTTCGCGCGTGTCGTGAGGATCGTGAACGTGCGCTCCCGCTTGCCGGGGGCGGGGAACCATGATTCGTAGAGCCCGGCCAGGAGGAGGAGGCCCCCATCGGGGCGGTGGAACCAGAGCGGACGGCGGTGGTCGCCCGGGCCGACCCACTCGAAGAACCCGTCGGCGGGGACCACGCAACGGCGCTTCAGGAAGGCCTCGCGGAAGGCGGGCCGCCGGTCGACACCCTCGGCGCGGGCGTTGATTGGCCCGGTCACCCGCTTGCCGGGCTGTGCCCAGTGGTTCACCAGCCCCCACTTCGCGCGGGCGATTTCGCGGTCTTCGAAGCGCTGGCGGACGATGAAGTGCCAGTCGGTCGGGGCGATGTTGTAGCGTGGGTGGTATTCCTCGGGCAGCGAACCGCGCGGAACCCCGAGCTCCCGCTCAAGCTCCGCGCGGTCGGCCCGCGTGAGGGTGAAACGCCCACACACAGGGGAAGCTCAGCGGCCCCGGGCGCGTGGCAAGCTATCCCCGCGAGTAGGTGCCAACGAGCCGGTTCATGCCGAGGGTGTGCGGCTCGATCTTCTCCAGCAACTGCCAGAGGGTGAGGCCAGGTTCGAGGTTCAGCTCGGCGTTCAGCGCGAACACCCAGAAGTAGTAGTTGTGGGTGCCGTGCCCCGGAGGCGGCATGGGACCGCCATAGCCGGGCTTGCCGAAGTCACTGACCCCGCTGGTGTAGCCGGATGTGCCCTCGTCCAGGCTGGTGACGTTGCCGGGGATGTTGTAGAGCACCCAGTGCACGTAGCCGTAGCGTCCGCCGGTCACGAGCGGGGCGTCCGGGTCGTGACACACCACCGCGAACGACCGGGTGCCCTCGGGCGCGTCGCTCCAGGCGAGCGCGGGCGAGACGTTTTCGGCCTCGCCGGTGTGCTTCGCGGGGATCCGGCCACCCGCCGCGAAAGCGGGGCTCGTCAGCTGCATCTTCGATAGCGCGAAACCCAAAGCGTTCCTCCTTCGCTGTCACCGTCCAGGTTCAGAGCGCTCTGATACTGGCACAGAGATTACGCGCCTGCCAGCGCCGGGAGCCAGGGGCCGGCGGGCGTGAACTGCGTCACCCTCCCCGGTGGGCCTTCACGGGTTCTCCAGGAGTCCCTCAAGCGCCGGCTTCGCCCGCTTCCTACGGTGAGATCGCGGCCAATGACCGCAGGGAGAGAACAATGGAACACGAACTGCAAGCAGAAACCGGGGCCGGGCGGCGCATGCTGCTCGTCCTGGCACATCCCGACGACGAGACCCTCGGCTTCGGGGGCACGATTGCCCGCTACGCGGCTGAGGGCGCCGAAGTGCACCTCATCACCGCCACCTCAGGCCAGAAGGGCTGGTTCGGCGACCCGGGGCGGAACCCGGGAGAGGCAGCCCTCGGCCGCATCCGGCGCGAAGAGCTGCGGCGCGCAGGGGCCATCCTGGGCGCACGCGGCGTCTATCTGCTCGGCCACACCGACGGCGAGCTGGACCAGGTCGATTCTGATTGCATCGTCACGGAGATCGCCGCCTACATCCGCGAGTTTCGGCCCCAGGTTGTCCTGACCTTCGGACAGGACGGGCTGTATGGCCACCCGGACCACATCGCCATCTGCCAGTTCACCACCGCGGCGGTGGTCGCGGCAGCCAACCCGCGCTACGCACTGCTCGAAGGCAGCGAGCCGCACCAGGTCTCGAAGCTCTATTACCGGGCCGCGCGGGCCGAGTACATGGCCGCCTACGAGGAAGCCTTTGGCGAGCTGGTGATGCAGATCGACGGCGAGGAGCGCCGGTCACCGGGCTGGGCGACCTGGCTGATCACCACCACCGTCGATGCCCGGGCGCGCTGGCGCCAGGTGTGGGCCGCCGTAAAGCAGCATCGCTCGCAACTGCCGCTGTACGCGCGGCTCCAGGCACTCCCGGAGGATCGCCACCGCTACCTCTGGGGGACCCAGGAGTACTACCGGGCGCTGAGCGTTGTGAACGGCGGCCGGGCGCGAGAGACCGACCTCTTCGCCGGGCTCCCGGGGCCAAGGGCAGTCGCCGCCGCCTGACGTCCGCGCCGGCCGCTTCCACCTCGCCGCGCTACGGTTCCAGGACCAGCACGGGGCCGGGCTCGGCATCGAGAGCGGCCGGATCCCGCAGCATCGGGATGCGTTCGTGCCGCTGCCAGGGCTGGAGCTGGTCGGCGTAATGCGGGTTCCCGGGGATGCCCGAAACACCACCCGGGATCACGTACGAGGCATCGGCCGGCGCCGCGAAATCGACCACCTGGCGGTAGACCGAGGTGAGCGTGATGGCGAAGCCGTTCTTGCCGCCGAGGCCGTAGCCAGCGGCCTGGAGGGTGTCCCCATCGCCCCCGAGCGCGGCACGTGGCGGGTCGAGCGCGGCGCCGGCGAACTGGCCCGAAAGGGGGTGGCGGCTTGCGGTGGTGTGGCAGGCGTCCCAGCGCCAGCCCTCCGGGTCGGGGCCGGCGAAGGCCGTCGCGTCTTCCCAGGCGCGGCCGAGGGCCGCCTGGAGGATTGCCTGCCATTCGCGGTTGCCCGGTGGGGGCACGCCGTCCTCCAGGTGGGCGACCACCTCGGCGAGGAGGCCGCCGGCTACCCGGCCGAGGCCCGCGTGCCGTTCGCTGGTGAGCCATTCCCACGTGGCCTCGCCCACCAGTGGCGCGAAGAGCTCGCGGGCCACGTTCTTGCGGAAACACGCATACAGCAGCCCCTCTCCGCGATCGCCACGAAGGTTGCCATCCCAGCGGGCGAGCATTTCCCGCGCGCGCTCCGCGTCACCTGAGAGGGTCGCCTGCGAGCCCAGGAAACGTGCCCACGCGCGCGCCGGTCTCGAGGTGGTGTCGCCCTGCCACGCGGCGATCGTCCCGGGCGAATGGTGTTCGCTGGCGGTCAACAACTCCACCAGCCGGTCGGCCCGGCCGGGGGGCGCGAAGTACGCGCTGATGTAGGGCTCGTCCTCCGCGAGCACACGCTGGTTCGCGGTCGCGATGTAGCCCTCCGGCGGGTTGATCGACCGGGGCATTTGCTCGAAGGGGACGGTGCCGATCCACTCATGCTCGCCGGTCCAGCCGGGCACGGCGACGCGGCGACCGGCCTTCGAGGCCCGGATGGGCAGCTCGCCGCGAACCAGGTAGCCGATGTTCCCGGAGGTGTCGGCGGCGACCAGGTTGTTCACCGGGTCAACCCAGCAGGACTGCGCCGCGAAGAGGTCGTGCACATCGCGGGCGCGGACCATGGCACGGAGGCCGTTGAACGCCGGCTTCGCGCGTTCGAGGGCGGTGTACTTCAGGGCGACCACCATGCCTCCCACCGGGTCGCCATGGACGACAGGCCCATGGCGCGTCGTCCAGCACTCGATGGTGACCGGCGCTCCGCCGCGCACGGCGATGGTCTCGGTGCGCCGTATGGCGGCCTGCCAGCCATCCCCGGTGAGGTAGCGGTCGCCGGCAGGGCCGTCGAACCGTTCGAGATAGAGGTCCTGGTAGTCGGCCTGGGTGTGCGTGATGTTCCAGGCCACGCTGCCATTGAAGCCGAAGTGCGGGAAGCCCGGGAACCCTGCGAACGTTGCGCCGCTGACGTCGAAGGCGGGGCAGGCAACGTGGACCTGCCAGTACGCGTTCGGAACATCGAGCGCGCGATGGGAGTCGTTGCAGATGACGGGTTTGCCGGTGGTGGTGCGGGAGCCGTGCACCGCCCAGGAGTTGGACCCGGCCTCGATTTCGGAGAGGAAGCCGAGGTGTTCGCCCGCGGCCGCTATCTCCTCGTTCGCGAATTCGAACAGTTCCCGTACCTTGCCGCCCGGGGGGAGGATGACGGAGGTGCCTACCGGCGAAAGGAAGTGGAGGCCCTTCCAGGTGTCCGGGCCAACCCGGGCGAACAGGCCGGTCGCGGCGACCTTCCACTGCCAGAGCCCCATCAACACGTGGCGAATCTTGAAGAGCGCGACCGAGTGCCACGGCTCCCACGGCTCGGGGCTGATGCCCGTGAGCGCGTATTCGGGAGGCAATGGCGCGCCGCTTGCAAGGAAGGCGTTCACGCCGCGGGCGTAGGCTTCGAACATTTCGCGGGTGCCGGTATCCATCACCTCCACATCGGCCCTGGCCGCGGCTGCGAGATCGAGCCGGCGCGCCACCAGGTCCGCCGGGAGCCCCGCATTGCCAGCGGCCTCGGCCCAGCGGCCAGCGGCCCGCCGCCGGTCGTACTCCATCTGCCAGAGCCGGTCCTGGGCGGCGGCGAAGCCCTGCCCGAACCATGCGTCCATCTCGGAAGCGGCCGAGATGTGCGCGACGCCCCAGCGGTCGCGCCGGATGACGACCTGATTGCCCGGCCCCCGGAGCTGGAGATGTGTTGCTTGCGCGGTCACCGTCGGCCCCCCTCCGCTGGCGTTTGGCGGAAGCCTACCACTTCCGGGAGCACCGCCACGGCGGCGGCTCTGGTAGGCTTCCGGCACACCACGGAAGGAGCCGCCAGTGGTCGCGAACCCGTCCCTCAACTGGGACGCCCTGTTTGATGAAGCCGTCGACATCCTCCGCCGCTACATCCGCATCGATACCTCGAACCCGCCGGGCAACGAGGTGGCAGCGTGCGAGTTCCTTGGCGGCATCCTCCAGCGCGAGGGCATCCCGTTCGAGACCTTCGATGCCGGAGGCGGGCGCGTTTCGCTCAGGGCGGTGTTGCGGGGCGATGGGAGCAAACGCCCCTTCATGCTGTTGAACCATACCGACGTAGTGCCCGTGCAACGCGAGTACTGGGACGAAGACCCGTTCAGCGGGCTCATCAAGGACGGCCACATCTGGGGGCGAGGCGCGCTGGACATGAAAGGGCTCGGCGTCGCCCAGCTGATGACCTTCCTCGCGTTCAAGCGCCACCAGGTCCCGCTGGCGCGCGACGTGGTGTTCTCCGCCATGGCCGATGAGGAGGCAGGCTCGGAGTTTGGCATGC
>JBBIVC010000084.1:6130-8403 GCA_037439905.1 Thermoflexus sp. | reverse complement strand
TCGGAGTGGCGGCCTGGCCACCCGAGCCCTGGCTCCCGCCGCCCTGGTTCACCGTCGGCGTGGCGGTCGGGGGGAGGCTCGTGGGCGTGGCTGTCGGCTGCACGGGCGTTGGCGTGTTTGTTGGCAGCGGCGTGCTCGTGGGCGGGAAGGGCGTGTTCGTCGGCTCGGTCCCGCCACCGCTGCCGCCGTCGCCGCCACCGCCGCCGCCCGTGCCGTCGTTGGTCGTCCCGAACGTGGTCGCCCAGTACCAGCCGTACTGCGAGCCGGCCAGGTAGTAGCGCGCGATGCCGATCTGCCGGTAGTACTGGCCGAGCATGTTGGCGTTGTGGCCGGGCGAATTCTGCCACGCCGTGAACGCGGCCTGCGCCGAGGCCCAGGCTCCGCCCGCCGCCAGGTTCTCGCCAGCGCCCGATGGATAGCCGCAATCTATCGCGCGCTGGTACGCCGAACGGCCGAGCGAGTCCGTGTGCGAGAAGTAGTTGTTCTTCGCCAGGTCCTCGGCCATCCATGCGGCCCCACGGTTCAGGTTCGTGGAAATCGTGAGCGCGCCCAGGCCGTTCTGCGAACGGTAGTTGTTGATCAACGTCAGGAACGCCAGCTCTTCCGCGTCGTTCCCATCATGAGTGACGTCACAGTTCGTGAGCGCGCCAGCGCGATGGTCGTCGGCGACGGTCATCGCGAGGGCGGCCAGCAGCGCGCCGATGAGCGCCAGCGCGAGTGGCAGGGTGCCGCGGTGTGACCGGATGTTCATCGAATCCCCCAGCGCTCCCGGGTTTCCCGGGGAGCCTGTTAGGGAATTCGACCGTCGATGGGGACCGCCCGGTTACTGCCCGGTGGCCGGGGCGGGACGAAGCGGGACGCCTTTCCTTTGTGAACGCCCGCCCTCGGGGAACCTCAGCGGCTCTTCGACCGGTAGTCGGCGATTGCCGCCCGCAGCGCGTCGGCAGCGAGTACGCTGCAGTGCACCTTGTCCCGTGGGAGTCCGCCGATCGCCTCCGCGATGCGGTCGCGGGTCAGCGCCTCGACGTCCTCCAACCTCCAGCCACGCACCATCTCGCTGGCAAACGAACTCGTCGCGATCGCCGGTGGACACCCGCGCGTCTGCCACCGCACTTCAGCGACCCGCCCATCGGCCACCCGGATCATCACCCGCATGCGGTCGCCGCAGACCGGGTTGGCGGTGGTTGCTTCCCCATCCGGATGTTCCAGCTCCCCCGCATTGCGAGGGTGTTCGAAGTGTTCCATCACGGTGTCGGAGTAGGCGGCCACCCGGAAACGGTAGCAGTTGGAACACTACCCTGTCAGGCGAGGCCGAGCGCCCGGAAGACCTCCTCAAACGTCGAGACGCTCCACGGGTTGAAGTGGGGCAGCGCATGGATCACGCGGCCGTCTTGCCCAATGGCCACTACTCCCCGCCTCGACTTCTCCTCCTGTGGGTCCCACATGCCATAGGCCTTCACCACGTCCCCATAGAAGTCGCTGATGAGCGGAAACGGATACGCATCGCGTTCCTGGAACCGCCGGTGCGAACCGAGGCCGTTTGTGTTGATCGCCGCAATCTGCACCCCCGCGCCGGCAAGCAGCTCGTGTTCCTGTGCGAACGCCTTCAGCTCGGCGGTGCACACCGGCATCCCGTCGTCCTGGTAGAAAACGAGCAGCACTGGCCCGTTCGCGAGCAGTTCGGCCAGGTTGAGGTCGAACTGTTCGCCATCCGCGCCTATCGCCGGCAGCGTGAACAACGGTGCGCTGTCGCCCGGCCCCAGCGGCCGTTCGCGCGGGATGAGAGCTTCCGGCTCGCTCACGGCGCCGCCTCGAACCCCGGCATCGCGCCTTCGATGCAACGAGTGGCAGCCAGCACGCGGATGCGGCCCAGGCCGGCCCCGTCGGTCAGCTGTTCGAGCGCCCGGCGCCGGGTGAAGTACTCCTGCATGTCACCCCGGGCAGCGTCCATCAGGCCCCCGAGCCCGAGCGCGTACAGGAACTCCGATTGGGCCACCGGCCCGGAGACCGCCATGCCTTCGTCCTCGGCTGCGGCCGCGAGCTCGGAGAAGTTCACGTGCGTGGTGATGTCCTGCTCCCCAACGTGGATGTACGGGTCCTCGTGCGCGGTGTGCCGGTAGAAGCAGAGAAGCGTGCCGGTCGTGCGCCACGGCGCCCACAGCTGTTCCTGCGGGTACCCGTAGTCGAACACCAGCACCGCCCCGCGCTCGACCAGCGAACACAGGCTCCGCATCAGCGGGTAGGCGCGCTGGTTCACCTCGAACCGGCCCGTG
>JBBIVC010000084.1:0-6115 GCA_037439905.1 Thermoflexus sp. | reverse complement strand
CACTCCGCCCGGTTGCTCCACGAATCGCTCGCCGTCCCACCGGACGAACACCTCGACCGGCCCCCGTTCTGTTGCGTCGAAGAGGCGGACAGGCAGCGCGTCGAAGAGCTCGTTGGTTACGACCGCGCCAGCCGCGACGGGCTTCACTGGTGGCGTGGCCCACTCGATGCGCGGGTCCGTTCCGGGACAGTTCGGTTCGAGCGCGACATAACGGATTGCCTGGCGAAACCCGTCATCCCGGCCCTCGGCCCAGTCCAGGACGGCGCTTGCCAGGGCTCCCTCGCCTGCCGCTGGTTCGAAAATCGTGAACGGATCGGGGCGGCCCAGCCGTTCCCACGCTTCCCGGCACCACGCCCCCACGGCCCACCCGAACATCGGATGGATCGTCGGGCTGGTGAGGAAATCGCCCTGCCGGCCAATGCGGCCCGGCTTGCGGTAGTACCCGTGTTCCGGGTGGTAGAGCGCAAGCTCCATGAACCGTTCGAACGGGATCGCCCCACCGTCCATCTCGTCGATGATGGCCCGGATAAGGCGAGGGTTGCCCAGCCCGGCCGTCCCGGGGTCAAGGTCCAGTGTCATGCCTCCAGTATGGCCAGCGCGCCGCCGACAAGCACGGCCGTCTCCCGGGGCGCCCCGCGCTGTCGCCTTCGGGGTCCGGCCTGTTACGCTTCGTCCTGCGAAGTCCTTCGCGCGAGGCTAACCGTGTCGGCTTCACTGCCAACGTCCGAACATGCCGTCGATACCGCAATCCGCTATTTCGGCCACACTGTGAGCCTGTTCGATCCGTTGCGCTTCCGGGCATGGGCCGAAATGGGCCTCACCACCGCGCAGCTGCGTGTCCTCTTCCTGGTGCGCGAGGCCCCCGGCGTCACGGCCGGCGAGCTCGCCCAGCGCATCGGGGTCACGCCGCCCACTATCTCCGGCATCGTCGACCGGCTCGTGAAGATGGACCTGGTGCGGCGCGAGGACGATGAGTCGGACCGGAGGCTGGTCCGCAACTTCCTGACCGAACAGGGCGCGGCCGTTTGCAGCCGGCTCGAGCAGGGTACCGAAACCTTCACGCGGCGCATCCTGATCGAAATGAATCAGAACGACCTGGAGGCCCTGGTTACCGGCCTCCGGGCCTTCGTCAACGCCAGCGAGTACGTCTCCCGCGTGGAGCCCGACCTCGCGGCGGTAGCCATGCCAGGGTTGAAGAGCACATGACCACTCACCGCCGCGTCCGCACCATCGACCTGGAAAACCCGTTCGTCGAATCGTTCGAGGGCATGTGCGAAGTGCTGCTGGTGCGCCATGGCGAACAGCAATTCTTCGACAACATCCCGCTCGGACAGGCCTACGATGCGCCCCTCTCCGCCCTCGGACAGCGCCAGGCCCAGGCCGTCGGCGAGCGCCTCGCGCCAGCCCGCATTGGCCGCGTGTACAGCAGCGATATGCGCCGCGCGCATGACACCGCCAGAGAGATCGCCCGCCACCACGGGCTGACGCCCATCGTCATGCCGGACCTCCGTGAGATCGACCTCTGGCAACGCGCGCCCCAGGACAAGGGCCTCCTCGATATCTATTCCCGCGAACAGCTGGCCGACATCTACCGCGAGGTCACCCGCACCCGGAAGCACTCCGCCTACCCGTTCTGTGAGGACGTCGACGCTTTCCGCGAGCGCGTGTTCCGCGCCATCGATTGCATCATCGACGAGAGCATCGGCATGCGCGTCGTCGTCGCCTGCCACGGCGGCGTGATCAACGCCATCCTCAGCCGCGTCCTCGGCTCCGTCTTCGACCACCTCGTGTCCGTCCACCACACCAGCATCACCGTCATGCGCGCCGCCGATACCCGCCGCTTCCTCCTGACCATCAACGACTACTCCCACGTCATGCCCTTCCAGAAGGCGCGCGGCGACCTGAACGCGTGATGGAAATCCTGAAGCCCGATCCCTCCTGGTTCGAAATCGACCCGGAGTTCTACCGCCACGGCGGCAGCTGCCTGAACCCCGCTGAGGCGGAGGGCATGGACGTGCGCCCGGGGCAGGCCATCCTCGTCGCGCCTGCTGGCAACGGTGAGGAAGCCCTCTCATTCGTCAACCTTGGCGCCGCGGTCACCCTCGTCGACAACAGCGACTCGCTGGCTGCCGCCCGCCGGCTCGCTGCCAGCTCCGGGATCTCCGTGAACCTCGTCGAGGGAGACCCGCAGGACCCGGCAGCGACCTTCGGCGAGGAGGCGTTCGATGCGGTCTACACGCCCTGGGGCACACTCGATGCGCTGCCCCTGTTCGACCACTGGGCCGGGAGCATGGCCCGGGTGCTCCGGCCCGGCGGCAGGCTCGTCGTCTATGACCGGCACCCCGTTTCCAGCGTCGGCGCCGTGCATAAGGGCCTCTTCGTGGTCGGCCGCTCGTACTTCCACGACGACCACGATGATGGCCGCGCCTGGACACTCGGCGATCTTGTGAGCTCTCTCGGCGCCGAGGGCCTCGCCACCATGCTGCTCGAAGAGTTCCCCGGCTCCGAGCGCTTCTCCACGCCACTCGACCGGCTCGGATTGCGTTGGGACATCCGCTGGCGGCTGCCCGGGGCGATGCTGCTCGTCGCCATCCGCGTCCGATAATCCGGCGATGATTATCCGCCTCGCCGCCGCCGCTCTCGTGCTCGCGGCGGGCCCGGCCATCCTTTTGGTTCGCGGCCGTTACCTCCGCTGGGAGATCGAAGGGCGGAGCATGCTCCCCGCGCTCCACCCCGGCGACTGGGTCGTTGTGGAAGCGGCTGCGCGCCGGGGCCGGCCCTTCCGGCCCGGGGACGTCGTCCTGGTGCCCGATCCCCGGGATGCCCGCAGGGTGCTGGTGAAGCGCCTCGTCTGGTTGACCGCGGATGGCGATGCCTGGGTCGAGGGCGACAACCCGCCCGAGAGCACCGATAGCCGCCAGTTTGGCCAGGTCCGCGCTGCCGATATCGTGGGCCGCGCCGTCTTTCGCTACCACCCCTTCTCACGGCTCGGGCGCGTGCGCTGAGCAGGCGTTACCTCCGCATGGCTGGGACGTTAGGCTTTGACGATGGACGAATCGGCGCTCGTGGCCGCGGCGAAGACGTCGCCCGATGCTTTCGCCGCGCTCTATGACCGGACCCAGCCGGAGGTGTATCGCTATGCCTACTCGCTCGCGGGCAACCACGCCGGGGCCGAGGACCTGACCGCCGAAGCCTACCGGCGGGCGCTCAACCACCTCCCCGCGTACGAAGACCGTGGCCGCCCGTTCGCCGCCTGGCTGTGCACCATCGTCCGGAACTTGGCGCGCGACCGCGGCCGGAAGGCTGGCCGCGAGGTCCCGCTCATGGACCACGACCAGCCCGTCGATGGCTGGCCCGGCGCCGCAGTCGAGCTCGCCGAGCGGCGCACCCTCGTCCAGGCAGCAGTGGCCCGCCTCCCCGACGTCCAGCGGCAGGTGGTGGTCCTTCGGTTCGGCCACGAACGGTCCTGCCGCGAAGTCGCCGAACAGCTTGGCAAGTCGGAAGCGGCCGTGAAGCAGCTCACCTATCGCGCCGTCAATCGACTGCGCGAAATCCTTGTGGAGGCCGGCTATGAGCATGATGGCTGAACCCGAAATCACCCTCCCCGGCCACGTGCGCCAGGAACTCGCTTACACCGCCGACCCCGGTTTCGCCGCGCGCCTCCGGGCCGAGCTCCGCGCCCGCCAGGCGCGCAACACCCGCAACCTGAGCTGGTTCGAAATCGAGCTCCCGGTCGGGCCCATCCGCCTCGTGCACGATGGCGAGCTCGTCCACCTCGTGACGCGCGACCTCAAGCGGTTCGATGCCCTGGCGCACGAAGGCCTCGGTTTCGAACCTCCGTTTGGCGATTCAAGGCGCGTGCGCGAAGCCCTCTCTGCCGTGTTGGCCGGCCGCCGCCGCGGGAGTGATGTCGCCTTCCTCGGCGGGCTCTCGCCCTTCCAGCAGGCCGTCCTCAAGGTGACCGCGACCATTCCGAAAGGTCAGCTCCGCCCCTACCACTGGGTGGCCCGCCACGCGGGTTCCCCCGGCGCCGTCCGCGCTGCCGGCACGGCCCTCGGACACAATCCCGTCCCGTTCGTCGTGCCTTGCCACCGCGTCGTCCGCTCCGACTGGACGCTCGGTGAGTACTCGGCGGGTGGCACCGAGGTCAAGGAGCAGGTCCTCCGCGCCGAAGGTGTCACGCCAGAACGGCTCGACTGGCTTCAGCATGCCCCACGGTACATCGGTCAGTTGGCCACCCACGAATTCTGCCTGGCTGCCTGCCCCGGACTCGACGAGGAGGACCCGGCGCTCCATCGCCCGTTCCGTTCGCTGGAGGAAGCACTGGCAGAGGGGTACGTGCCCTGCGAAACGTGCAGACCATTGTGATCGCCTCCCCGTGGCGCTGCAGGCGGCGACGCTCCACCGCTACACTCCCACAGTGATCGTGTTTCTCAATGGCCCGTTCGGCGTCGGGAAGTCGACCACTGCCCGCATCCTCGCCACCCTGCTCCCGCGTGCCGGCCACTACAACCCCGAGCACATCGGCGCCGCCCTCAGGCTGGCGCACGGACCGTTCTACCGGGCAGGCGACTACCAGGACCTGGCAACATGGCGGCGGCTCGTGCCCCTTGTCGCCCGGCTCTACCTTCTCCGCTACCCCACGGTGATCATGCCGATCACGGTCTGGCGGCGCGATTACCTGGCCGCGCTGCTCGCCGGCCTGCGGCGGGCCGACCGGGACCTGCGGGTGTTTCAGCTTGCCGCCCCGGAGGACGAGCTCCGCCGGCGCGTCCTCTCCCGGCCCGATGCCCGGAACGGCCGCGATTGGTGGTGGTCCCATCTCGAATCCGGCCTGGCGATGGCCAGCGACGCCGCCTTTGGCGAAGTCATCGATACGGCCGGACGCTCGCCATTGCAGGTGGCTTCCACGATCGCCGCTCGCCTTCGCGAGCGAGGGACCTAGGCGCCGGCCACGGCCCGCGAGGCCCGTTCCGCGACTTCCCGCGTCGATCCCACGATAAACACGACTTCGGCTGAGCCTGGCGCGGTGAGCTGGATTGTCGTACGCCCGTCTCTCATCACGGCGTCGAACCGCCCGCCTGCCACGGTCGTCTCGGCCCCCGCCCTTCCGAGCATGTCGCGCTGCGCCGCCGTGAACTCGGCGGCCTCATCGCTCGATGCGAATCGGACGCGGAACACTGCGACCGAGCCGCCGCCGCGGACATACACGTCATAACGATCGCCTCTCCACCCGGCGGCCCCCTGCACCGCCGGGAGCGCCGGGAGTCCCAGCTCCAGGTAATTCCGCAGATGGAATTCGCCGAACGTGCCACCCGACTCCCGCGCCCACCCATCGCCGAGCGCCGCCGAAAGGTCGGGCAACGCCACGCGTTCGGGCTGCCAGCCCGCCTTTCGCAGTTCCGGGTGCAGGATGTGCGCTGTCGAGATGGGCTCGCCCGCCAGGTACCGGTCGATCGCCGCCGTCCCTTCCTCGCTGCGGACGATGTTCACCCACTCCGCGCCCGTGGTATACGGAAACCGCAGTTCCCGCTCGATCGATGGCGGGGTCGACCCCGCACGCGGCTGTGTCGTGAGAAACAGCCGGGCGCCCCCGGGGAGGACCAGCTGCCTCCCGTCCCACAGCCCCTGGTGGGTAACCGCGTCGCCCTCGATGACCGACGTGGCAGCCATGCTCCAGTCGAGGTCGTTCCCGGTGCGCGCCGAAAGCTCGTCCAGTGGGAAGTGGTAGTCCTGGATCGCATGCACGAGTTCGTGTGCCAGCGCCGACCGTTCGGCGGGGCTCATCGCGTCAACGTCGATCCGCGGCTCTCGCTGCACCACCCAGAGCCGGTTCGAAGCGGGCGAGTACAGCCCCACGATCGCACCCGCCCCAAAGTCACGGAACACGCTGAGGTAGTCCTCATCCTGCCTGAGGTGCCCGAGGAGGCGATAGAGCGTTGTCGTCCGGGCAAACCACTGCCGGTCCGCATCGGTCAGCTCCCGGTCCAGCAAGGCGGGCACGTCGAGCCGTGACACCGTCCCCGCTTCCAATGCGGGTGGTGGGTCGAGGCCACGCAGGTCCGCGATTTCCTCGAGCATCTGGTGCAGCTCGGGGGTAAGCGGCTGCGTTGCG
>JBBIVC010000083.1:0-8417 GCA_037439905.1 Thermoflexus sp. | reverse complement strand
CGCGACGAACTCGCCCGGTTCGGTGCTGAAGTTCGCATGGCGAACGGCCTGGACCGCTTGCTCGCCATGGCCATACGTCTTCGAAAGGTCCTGGACCACCAGCGTGACGCTCATCCTGCGGCTCCTTACTGCTGCTGCCCGAGGGCGATGATCGGATCGACGCGCGCAACCTGCCGCCCCGAGAACATGGCTCCGGCGACCGCCATCAAGACCAGCAGCACCCCGGTCGTGACGAACGTACCGGTGGTGAAGGCAATCGGCACCGGGTTGGGCGCCTGCTGGATGAGGCGATTGGTGGCCCACGCCAGCGGGATGGCGATACCGGCGCCTACCACCGAGATCGCCAGCACCTGGATGAGCACCTGCCGGAACAGGAAGAACGAGCTCGCCCCCACCGCCTTGAGCATCCCGATCTGCCCGATCTTCTGGAGCGTGAGCACGTAGAAGAAAACGCCAATCACGAGCCCGCCAATCAGGTACCCGAACGCGCGCAGCGCCTGCACCGTCGACTGCTGCCCCGATACGCCCTCGATGTTCGCGAACGCGGTCGACTTCGAAACCGCCTCCCACCCGGTGCCCCGCTTGCCGGCCAGGCCGTCTCCCTTGAGCAGCACGATCGACGCCACGGGCGTGGCAGCCCCGGCCCGGCCGTATTTCAGTTCTTGCCAGGTGCTCCGCAGGAGGTACACCGATGGCTGGAAGAAGAACGCGCCTTCGCTTGTCTCTCCCACAATCCGGAACTCGCGCTCCTCCAGCCGCACGGAAATCGTCACCGTGTCGCCCACCTCGAGCCCCGAGTACCGCAGGAAACTGCGGTCCACCAGGAGTCCATCCGTGTCGTCGCCGGTGAGCATTCGTCCAGCCACCACCCGCGGTTCGGCGATCGTCCCCGGGTCGAAGGCCAGGAACGCCGCCGACTCAATCTCCCCCGAGCGCTTGCGGTAGTTCGCGGCCATGTACCCCAGCGGGGCGCTCTCCTCCGCGCCCGACTCTGAGATGATCCGGTCGACCTGTTCCTGGCTCAGCTCCGAGCGAATCACGCTCAGCCCGGCCCGGTCCGAGTAGGCGATCGCGTCGGCATCGAAATTGCGAAGGGCGCTCCCCGCCTGCTCGTTCAGACCAACGCCAAGGCCGTTGATCATCAACACCAGGTAGCTGATCAGCGTGACGATGAGCGCAATGAGCGCGAACTGGAATTTGCGCCGCCGGATTTCGAGTAGTCCTATCACGCACTTCCTCCCGCGTGCAGAGGCCGTAGCCCTTCCAGCATGATCTTCAGGTACATGGCAACCGATTCCTCCGGGTCCAGCGGAAAACGTTCGGGCATCATCTGGTGCAACATCCCGTGGGCGAAAATGGTCGCGATCAACGCCTGCGCCGCCACCACCGGGTCGATGTCGCCGCGGATAAGCCCGCGGTCCTGTGCAGCCACCAGGTAGCGCTCGACACGGTCCGAGACGTAACGGCTTGTACCGGTCAGCCGCTCGTCGAGTGCCGGGTGGTGGCCCCACTCGCCCAGGCTCGTCCGCACGGCCCGGTGCGACGCGGCGAAGCCAAACAACGTCGCAGCCAGGAAGCGCCCCAGTTCGGCGGACACATCGTGCGGCTCAGCCGGGAGCGGCGTCCGCGCGAGCATCGCGATCGACGCCTCCACCTGCCGGTCGATAGCCGCGGCCAGCAGCTCCTCCTTGCTCGCGAAGTGACGGAAAAGCGTCACTTCGTTGACGTTCGCCCGGGCCGCGATCTTCCGCGTGGTCGCTCCGCGGAACCCCTCTTCGGCAAACACCTCGCTCGCCGCGTCCAGGAGCCGGTCGTGCACGTTGTCCACCGGACCAGCGTAGCGAACGCAAGTGCTTGCTTGCAATGCGCGGGCCCCGCGCTCCCGCTACGATCACCACGAGTGCTCGAAGACCCCTCCGTCCAGCTTCATGCCAGTCACGACCTCCCGCGGGCCAGCCTCGTGCTGGCCGCTGGCGAAGCCGGCAACCCTCGCACCGAAATCTGGATGGGCGGCGCCCGCAGCCACATCGGGGATCACGTTTCGGAGACCCTTCTCGCCGCCTCCTGGCTGGTGGATTGCGCTGGCGACATGAGCCACGCCCATCGCGCGGCCGCCGGCCTCTGGGTAGCCTGCGTTTTCGCCGACCACGATGGTCCGCTCCCGCCGTGGCTGCGTATCGACCAGGTGGTTGCCGATGCGGCCCGGGCCGCTCGCGGCGAACACCCCGACCCGCCGCAACGCATCTACATCATGTGCACCCACGGCATGAACCGCAGCGGTCTGGTCACCGGGCTGGTGCTCCGCGAGCTCGGCATCGATGGGCAAGAGGCGGTCGAGCGCATCCGCGCGGCCCGCCCCGGCGCGCTCTCGAACCTCCACTTCCGCGACATGCTCCTCTATTCCTGACGTGCCTCGCCTTCGAGCAAATCGGGCCGCCGCTCCCGCGTCCGCTTCAGCCGCTGCTCCTTCTTCCACTTCTCGATGTTCGCGTGGTGCCCACTGAGCAGTACTGCTGGCACCTCCCATCCCCGGTACTCGGCTGGCCGCGTGTACTGCGGGTGCTCCAGCAACCCGTCCGCGAACGACTCCTCCTCGGGCGAGACCTCGTCGCCCAGCGCTCCGGGGATGTGCCGTGCGACCGCATCGATCAGCACCATCGCCGGCAGCTCGCCCCCCGTCAGGATGTAGTCGCCGATGGAAATCTCGCGGTCCACGCAGTGCTCCACGAACCGCTCGTCCACGCCCTCGTACCGCCCGCACACCAGCACCAGCCGTTCGTTCTGCGCCAGCTCGCGTACGATCCGGTCGTTCAGCACCTCGCCCTGCGGCGAGAGGTAGACCACCAGCCCCGGCGGCCCATCAAGCCCCTGCACATACTGCAGCGCCCGGTCGAGCACGTCCACGCGCATCACCATCCCCTGCCCGCCGCCAAACGGGTAGTCGTCCACGGATTTGTGCCTGCCGGTCGCGTGCTCGCGGATGTCGTGGATCTGCAGGTCCAGCAGCCCGTCCTCGCGCGCCCGCTTGATGATCGATACATCAAGCGGCCCGCGGAACGCCTCCGGGAACAGGGTCAGGACATCGATTCTCACGTCGCCTGTCCGTGTTCGAGCGGCCCCTCCAGCAGCTCCGCCACGTGGCTCAGGAGCGGCAACAGCACGTCCATCCCCTGCGCGACCGCCTTCGGGCTCCCGGGCAGGTTCACGATCAGCGTCCGCCCCCGCGTGACCGCCACGCCCCTGGTGAGCGCAGCGTAGGGCGTGTGCTGCAGGCCGTTCTGGATGAGCGCGATCGGGATCCCCGGCACGTCCCGCTCGGCGATATCCCGCGTTGCCTCCGGCGTCTGGTCACGTGGCGTCAGCCCCGTGCCGCCCGTCGTCAGGATGACGTCGCAGATCTCCATGTCGGCCCACACGCGCAGATGCTCGGCGATGAGCGCCCGGTCGTCGGCCACGATGTCGTGCCGCACCACCTCGTGCCCCGCTTCCTGCAGCATCCGCGCAATCGTCCGACCCGAGACGTCCTCCCGTTCGCCAGCCGCCCCCTTGTCCGATGCCGTCAGGATCGCCACGCGCGCCACCTCCCCATCCTACCGCAGCCGCCCCATTTCTCCCCACTTCTCCCCCCGGGCCTATCAGGGACTTCCCGCAGCTCTCATAACGAGGTCAAGAAAAGCCGTTGACACGCCCTTCACCCTGCCCATAGTATGCGCGTGGGGTGAAATGGGGTGAAATGGGGCAGTTGCCCTGACACTCCCAACCGATGGGCCATCCGGCCCACGCCCCGGAAGGGTTCGGGGGATGCGATTCGTAGGCACCTTCGACTACGTGCTTGATGACCGGAACCGGGTTCCCATCCCGCCGGCCTATCGTGGCGCGTTCGATGAAGGGGGCTACATCGCCACCGGCACCGACCGGTGCCTGGTCCTCCACACGCTCGAATCCTTCAACAGGGCTTCGGAAATCATCGAGGCCATCCCGGAGGAGACCCAGGAGGGCGAGGACGCCCGCCGTGACTTCTACGGAAAGGTCTGGCCCCTCCAGAAGGACGCCCAGGGCCGGATCACCATCCGCGAGGACCTGGCGAAATTCGCCGGCCTCACCAAGGACGTGAAGGTTGTCGGCGTGGGCCGCCGCATGGAGGTGTGGGATAGCGCCACCTTCGATGCCCGCGAAGAGGCTCGCCAGGCCGCCCGCATCGCCGCCATGCAAAAGGCGCAGGAGGGGTAATGTGGTTGTTATGACAGCTCCCGCGCCTGTGCACGTCCCCGTCCTCCTCCGCGAGTCGCTCGAACTGCTCGACGTGCGGGAGGGAGGCTCGTACATCGATTGCACCACCGGCCTGGGCGGCCACAGCGAGGCTATCGCCCGCGCGATGGGCGAAACCGGCCGTCTCCTCTGCCTCGACCAGGATCGCGAGGCGCTGGAGTTCGCGCGCACGAGACTGACGCCGTTTGGGAGGCGGGTCAGCTTCGTTCACGCGAACTTCCGTGAACTCGCCGATGTCGCGGCACGGGAGGGCTTCCAGGAAGTCGATGGCATCCTCATGGACCTCGGTGTCTCCTCGTTCCAGGTCGGCACTCCCGGGCGCGGCTTCGCCTTCGCCCTCGCAGGGCCCCTGGACATGCGCATGGACCCGTCGTCCGGCGGCATCACCGCCGCCGACATCGTCAACACCTGGGACGAATCGTCGCTCGCAGACCTCATCTATGAATACGGTGAGGAGCGGCAGTCACGCCGGATCGCCAGGGCGATCGTGCGTAACCGCCCGCTGCGGACGACCTGGGATCTTGCCAGATCTGTCGAGCAGGCTGTGGGGGGTGCCAGGAGACACACCCAAATTCACCCCGCCACCAAAGTCTTCCAGGCGCTCCGGATCCGCGTGAATGGTGAACTCGACAGCCTTCGCGCGGCTCTTCCGCTCGCCCACAGCCTGCTCGGCTCTGGAAACTCGCACGGCGGGCGCCTCGCCGTCATCAGTTTCCATTCCCTCGAAGACCGCATCGTCAAGCAGTACTTCCGCCGCGAGTCCACGGACTGCGTCTGCCCGCCGCAGATCCCGGTCTGCCGGTGCGGCCATGTCGCCACCCTCCGCGAGCTCACGCGACGCGGGATTCGCCCGGGCGAGGCCGAAGTTGCCGCCAACCCCCGCGCACGGAGCGCCGTGCTCCGGGCCGTCGAACGGATTCGCTGAAATGGCCGCGATTCATCATCCCCTGGGAAGGGCCGGGCGGGGGCTGCCGCTGCGCAACCCCATCGGCCGCCCCAACTGGACCGTTGCCGGTGCCATCGCCCTGGTTGGCCTCTGCGCCATGCTGCCCGTCATCCAGAACAGCACGGCCACGAGCCAGGGCTTCGATATCCAGGAGATCCGGCAGCGCGAGGCACGCCTGAACGGCGAAATCTCGCTGCTCGAAAGCGATGTCGCGCGCCTCACCTCGCTCACCCGCATCGAGCGGCGCGCACAGGATATCGGGATGGTCCCCGCGGCCAATCCCATCTTTGTCACCGTGAACGAGCCCGGCCCCGCGCCGGCGAAGCTTCCAGCGGAGTATCTCCCCCGGCGCACACCCCAACAGGACGCGCCCGCTCCCTGGTGGAAGCCGCTCGTGAGCTGGCTACCCTGACCGGTAGCCCCAGTGTGCCCGCCCCCTCAGGGGCCGGGCTGGAGGCGCGTTTCGGATGTCGCACCCCAGGGCGCGGCCTACCCGCCGTGTATGGCTGCCGGCCTTCTTCTTCGGGGCGTTCGCCCTCGTCATCTGCGCGCGCCTCATCCAGCTCCAGGTCATCGAACACGACGCCTACGCTGCCCGCGCCGACGCGGAACTCTCCGGCAGCCAGACTATCTTCGCCCGCCGGGGCGCCATCCTCGACCGGAACGGCGCTCTCCTCGCGACCAGCGTCGAGACCTGGGACATCTACGTGAACTCTCGCTCCTGGCGCGACGCGAGCGATGCCACTACCGCTTCCGCCGGGCTCGGCAAGTTGCTCAAGATCAACCCCGCCGAACTCCGCGCCCTCGTCGCTGGCTCCAGCCTCGTCGATGTCCCCATTCGCAAGGACGTTGACTACGAGACCGGCATGGACATTTTGGCCATGGGGCTGCCAGGCGTTATCGCCCTCCCCAACACCGCCCGCGTGAATCCCGAGGGCGATGTTGCCGCCTCCGTCCTGGGATTCATCGGCACCGACAACACCGGCCTCGCCGGGATCGAGGCCGCCTACAACGACGTCCTCCAGGGCAAGCCCGGCAAGGCCATCTACGAACGCGATACCAGCGGAGAGCCCATCCCCTATGGCCGCTATGTCGCGACGGAGCCCCGGCCCGGCGAGGATATCGTCCTCACCATCGATCGCTACCTCCAGCAAATGGCCGAGGAGCGTCTCGCCGCTGCCATCAAAGAGCATCGGGCCATCGGCGGCTCCATCATCATCATGGACCCGGCCACGGGCGAGATTCTCGCGCTCGCCACCTCGCCCGGGCTGAAGTACAGCACCCTCAACCTCAACGACCCGGGGGTCGTGGACCTTCTGCGAAACCGCGCCGTGACCGACCTCTACGAACCCGGCTCGGTGATGAAAATCATCACCGCCGCATCCGCGATCGACGCCGGCGCCGTGTCTCCCGATACCACCTACTACGACAGCGGGGTCGCGCTTATCTACGACGTCCCAATTAAGAACTGGGACGACAACGTCTACGGCGAACAGACCATGACCGGCGTGCTCCAGAACAGCATCAACACCGGCGCCATCTTCATGATGCAGGCCCTGGAAGCGAAGCAGCCTGGCGCCTTCCAGCGCTACCTCGATGCCTTCGGGTTCGGAAAACCCACCGGCATCGATCTGCAGGGCGAGGCCACCGGCATCATCCGTCGCGCGACCGACAGCGATTTCTCGCCGGTCGACCTGGCCACCCAGTCGTTCGGCCAGTCCATCAGCGTCACCCCGATCCAGATGCTGACCGCGGTCGCTGCCGCCATCAATGGCGGCAACGTCATGCGGCCCCACCTGGTCAAGGCCTACATCTCCCAGGATGGCGCCCGCCGCGAGGTTCGGCCCGAGGTTGTCGGCCGGGCCATCTCGGCCGAGACCAGCGCCACCATCCGTGCGATGCTCAATAAGGTGGTCGAACCCGAGCAGAACATCCATCCCGGCAACCCGAAGTTCTACACGGCCGGCGGCAAATCCGGCACCGCGAACGTCCCGGTCCCAAACGGCTACGACGATACCCAGATCGCCTCGTTCGTGGGATTCGCACCCCTCGACGACCCCCAGATCCTGGTCCTGGTCAAGCTCGATGAGAACAAGGACGGCCTCACGGGCACCGCGGCTGCCGCCCCCGTGTTCGCGTCGCTCGCCGATGACGCGCTGCGCTACCTCAACATCCGGCCCGATAAGGGCGCATATGTGAGCCACCGATGAGCGCGCACCTTACCACCGCCTTCGTGGCCGAAGAGATGCAGCGCCGCGGCTACCGTGTGATCCCCGGCCCTGCGCTCGAAATCACCGGTGGGGCGGCCGATTCCCGCCTGGTCCAGCCCGGTGACCTCTTCTGCGCGTTTCCCGGCGAGGAGACCGACGGCAACCTCTACGTCGGCGATGCGCTCCGCGCCGGCGCCGTCGCCGCCATCTGCGCCCGCCCTCCCGAGGGCGACTGGCCGGGCAAGACCATCGTTATCGCGCCCGACACGACACGTGCCGCGGGCGAGCTGGCGCATGCCTGGCGCCAAACCTGCAATCCCCGGGTCGTTGGGATTACCGGCACCGTCGGCAAGACCACCGCCAAGGAAATGACCGCCGCCACACTCGCGGACCGGTTTACCGTGCACCGCAGCCCCGGGAACCTCAACTCCCGCGAAGGCCTCCCCCTTGCCCTGATGAGCCTCCGGCGCGACCACCGCGTCTCCGTGCTCGAGCTCGCCATGGATAGCCCCGGCGAAATCGCCGGCCTCTGCCGGATCGCCGAGCCGCAGGTAGGAGCCGTGCTCAATGTCGGCCTTACCCACGTTTCCAAGCTCGGCAGCATCGAGGCCATCCAGCGCGAGAAGCTCTCGCTTGTCCGGAGCCTTCCGCCCGATGGCTGGGCCATCCTGAATGCCGACGATCCGCGGGTACTCTCCGTGAAGCCTGAGCTGCGCTGCAACGTGCTGACCTTTGGGGCGCACGAGTCGGCAGACCTCCGCCGGGGCCCGGTCACCTCGAACGGCCTCCTGGGCACCGCCTTCGATGTCACCTACGGCGATTCCACCGAGCGCGTGACTTCGCCCCTGCCGGGGGCCCACACGGCCCCGGCCGTCCTCACCGCCACCGCCGCCGCCATTGCCCTGGGCATGACCTTGCGGGGGGCAGCCTCGGCCGTGTATCACGCCAGGGTTGAAGGCCGGGCTCGCGTGCTGAAGGCGGCTTCTGGAGCC
>JBBIVC010000082.1:0-8522 GCA_037439905.1 Thermoflexus sp. | reverse complement strand
CGGGTCGGAACTGCGGAGGGCCGCATGCGCCGACGACGCGTGGGGCTGCGAGAGCGCGAGCATCGCTCCCGCGACAAGAAGGAGCAGAGCAGCGGGAACCTTCACGGCCGCTTCTGCACCAGGAGGAACGTCCCGCCGGCGCCCAGGACCAGCATCCCTGCGCCGACTGCCACCACGAGGATCCAGGTCACCCCGCGCGCGTTGCCGCTGGCATCCAGCGCCGGGGGCAACGCCCCGGTCCCGCCGGTATCGGGCCCGGCGCCCGCCAGGTCTTCCCGGAGCACCTCTTTGCCGGGGCTGGGAGCGGCGGCCGGGTCGTACGTGAACGCGGTCTCACCGCTGGCATCGTCGCCGTCCTCGGCGCTCAGTGTTTTCCAGCGCACGGTGTACGTCCCGGGCGCCAGGTCAGCCGGCAAAGGGACACTCAGGCGAGCCCGGTTGGCGTTGTCGATGACGGCGGCCACGGAGGTCACCTCGGAGCCCCTTGCGTCGAAAACGTCGATGTCGTTCGCCCCCGGCTGGCGCGCGAGCTCCTGGCTCATCTCGAAGACAACCTCGGTGGGGCGTTCGGCCAGCACCGCGCCATCGCCCGGCTTGACCCGCACAGGCTCCGCATGCGCCGCAACAGAGACGACCGCTGCGAGGGCGAGGAAGATAGCGCCTACCGCCGCCAGCACTCTCATGCCAGCAAGTCTAGCCCTGGGGACGGGGGCGGCAACGCCTGGCGGCCACTCCTTACCGGTTTGGAGACGGGTCAGTCGCCCGAAGCCACGAGACCCAGGTACCGGTCGCGGTCAGCGGCCGTTGCGGGCCTGTGCTTCACATCGTCGGGGCGCATCGCCCGAAGCCACGTTGCGAACTCGAGCAGGATCCCATCGGGATCCATGAAGTAGAAGGACCTGATGAACGTGCCTTCGTGGACTTCGCGGCTGACCTGCCGGGGGCTGTCATCGTGATTCAGGATTGGCGTGACGTGGACGCCCCGCGCCTTGAGCTTCGCGTGATACTCCTCGAATTTGTCCGCGGGCACGTCGAAGGCAACATGATTCATCGAGCCGTGGGCGCTGGCCAGCTCTCCCTCGCCGGGCATCCCCACGGGAGCAGAAACGCCGGGCGCAGCCTCGGGCGCGTTTGGGAACCAGAAGAACGCCAGCGAATCGCCGTTGCCAATGTCGAAGAAGAAGTGCTGGCCCATGTTGCCCGGCAGCTCGATCGTCTTGATGAGCGGCATGCCGAGGACATTGGTGTAGAAATCCACGGTCCGCTCCATATCGCGGCAGACCAGCGCCAGGTGGTTGATCCCGCGCAGCTCGAATTCGGTGTTTTCGCGTCCCATTGGTCCCTCCTCAACGGCGTCCCGGCCGTGCGAACAGGGTACACCGTCACCGGAGAAACTTGAACGCTCGTCCAGTTATTCCCCTTCGCTTCCGTGCTCCGAGAGCCAGAGGTCGTGCATGAGCTGGACGTGCCCCACGTGCTCTCGAAGGTGGCCGATCGCCGCGAACAGCGTTCCCGCACCGTTCCGCGGCGGCACGGGGAGGTTGTCGCTGGCGATGAACTCGACCCTTGCGGCGAGGTGGGCTTCGGTCCCGGCGGAAAGGATCTCGGTCACCTCGCCCTCGAACCCGTCGATGAGATCGAGCAGCGCCGCCTTCGATACGCCGGCCGTTCGGAACGCTTCCGCGCGATCTCCCGCCCGGTACTCCATGAGTGAGCCCACACGTCCGGACCCGGCCAGGAGGAAGAACCGCGTCGAGGTGACACAGTGGGCGACCAGCGCGGCGAATGAGCTGGCGCCGGGCAGCGGCTTCCAGTCCATCGCCTCGCCCGGCAGGTCTTCGATGGCCGAGCGCAGGAAGTGGAGCGACTCACGGGTGACCTGGAGTGCACCCTCATGGGTTGGCGTCACGTAACCTCTCCTTCTGGGCGTCCGCCACCATCATCGAGCCGCGGCGCAATCGGCGCACCCCGCCCGGGCATCGAACCGCCGGCACGGGGACGCATCGTCCCTTCCCCGGCGGAGCCATATAATCGAACAACTCGCCCCGCAGGAGCCTCGCATGCTGTTTTCCGTCCGGCTCGTTTCCCGCCAGCCCCAAGATATGTCGCCGGAATCCTGGCAGACCGTGGTTGCCGATCAGCTCCGCGCCGTGAAGTCCCAGTTCGACCAGGGCAAGATCCGGTCGATCTACCGGGAAGCGGGGGTCGGCGTCCTGGCGATTTACGATGCAGCCGATGCCCGGGAGATGGACCAGCTGATCGCGGCGCTGCCGATGGCGCGCTATTTCGCTCAAACGGAAGTTCACGCGCTCTGGGATATGGCGCCGGCTCTCCAGGGGATGTAGGAATGACCACGGTTTCGCCCGAAGACTTCAAAGGCGCGCTTGGCTCCTGGGCCTCGGGTGTCACCGTGGTAACCACCGCACTCGATGACCTCGTCTACGGCATCACCGTATCGAGCTTCTCGTCGCTCTCTCTCGACCCGCTGCTGGTGATGGTGGCTCTTGCCGACAGCAACCATCTGCCGGGGATGATCAAGCGTTCCGGGCGCTTCGCCGTGAGCATTCTGGCGGACGACCAGCAGGACATCTCGGCGTATTTCGCCACATCCGGGCGCGACCCGGTGCGAGCGTTCGACTTTCCCGTGGCATCGCGCCCATGGCACACCGGCAGCCCCATCATCGAAGGCGCCATCGCACACCTGGACTGCGAGCTGCAGGAGGCCATCCAGGGTGGAGACCACACGATCGCGGTCGGGAGGGTGGTGGGCGCTGCCTTCGACCCGGGCCGGCGCCCCCTGGTGTATTTCCGCCGCGCCTACCGCAGCGTTACCGAGGTGCCTCATGGCGGTTAAGGTGATCATTGAGCGCCGGGTGCTGCCCGGCCAGGAGCGCCGAGTGCTCGAGCTCCTGCGAGCCCTCCGCATCCGCTGTCTCGACGAGCCGGGATACATCACGGGCGAAACCCTCAGGGATAGCGAGGACCCGCATAACCTTGTTGTGATCAGCACCTGGTTTGGCCTGGGCGACTGGCGGCGGTGGCACCAGTCGGAGGAGCGCCGGGACTTCGAGGCGCGCATCCGGCAGCACCTCGCGACCCCCGAGCGGGTCCGGGTGCTCCTCGAGGGCCTCACCGAGCACCACTCCGGGGCCTGAGCCGAATCTGTTCACCCGCTCAGCGGTAACTTTGCGCAATTCCGCACAAGCGGGGTAGTATCCGCTTTCGGGAGGTCTGGCCGTGTCACCTGCGCTCGCATTTCTGGGCATCTCGATCCTCGGTACGTGGGGCCTTGCCAGCATCGGCCTCATCGCCGGCGGGATCATTATGTTGTTCTTCCCCGGCGACCCGACGACCGCGTCCGACAACACGCTTGGCGGCATCGTGCTGATCGTCGCTGGCCTGGTCTCCGGCGGGTTGATGCAGGTGGTGGTGGCGCCCCTCCTTGGCCTGGATGCTCCCGTCCCTATGCGCGCGAAGGACATCAAGGCGCACGGGAAGTTCACGCGCTGGGCGAACGCCGGGCAACTCCGCGATTATGTCGACGGGATGCCGAAGGAAGTGCGGCTCCGTGCCCAGCGCGTCCTCATCGTTCGCCAGGGCCAGCAGGTCTTCGCGATGAATGCCCTCTGCTCGCACGCCCGCCTGCCGCTGGGCGGCCTGCCGGGCTCGCCCGTGAAGGCCCAGCCGGTGCAGGACGGCTGCGTGATGTGTCCGTTCCACGGCGCCCGCTTTGAAGTCGCGACCGGGAAGGTGGTTCGCCAGCCGTTCAGCAGCCAGTTCAACAACGACCATCCGTTCCTCGGGGGTCTCCAGTCGAAGCTGTTCAAGCTGCTCCGGTTCATCCCGATGCCATACCAGGCCTTCCCGGTGCCCAGGTTCGCCCGGCCCAGCATGGAGGCCGAAGACATGCAGACGTACCCGGTGAAGATCGAGGGCGAGGACATCATGGTGGGCCTTCCCCGCTAATCCCGCCCCTTCCGCGCTGAGCGCACCGTCGGGCATGCTACACAGCATGCCCGACTTGCTTTCCTGGCGGCCAAAGTTCCCAATCCTGGCGACGAAGACCTACCTCATCAACAACTCGCTCGGGGCCATGCCGGCCTCGGTGGTCGATGCGCTCCACGAGTACACGACCCTCTGGGCCACCGAGGGCGTCGTGGCCTGGGACACCTGGCTGCCAGAGGTTGCCAAAACGGCGGCGATTCTCGAGGACATCATCGGAGCGCCCCGCGGCTCGATGACCATGTGCCAGAACGTGACCAATGGGCTGGCCGGGATCCTCTCGTGCATCGAATACGACGGGCCGCGTAACGAGATCGTGTATTGCGCGGGCGAGTTTCCCACCGTCGAGTACCTGCTCGATGGCCAGCGGCGGCTGGGCGCCCGGACCGTCCGCGTGGGAGACGACCCGCTCGTGTTCCCCGCAGAGGAGCTCATGGAAGCGATCACCCCGAGGACCGTGCTCGTGGTGCTCTCCCATGTGCTCTTCCGCACGGCCGAGCTTGTCGATGTGCGTCCCTTTGTCGAAAAAGCGCACAGCGTCGGGGCGCTCATCGTCCTCGATGCGTACCAGTCGATGGGGGCAGTGCCGTTCGACGTCCTCGAACTGGACGTCGATTTCCTCGTTGGCGGTTCGGTGAAGTGGCTCTGTGGCGGCCCGGGGGCCGGCTATCTTTACGCGCATCCCAACATCGTCGACCGGCTCGAACCGGCTTTCGCCGGCTGGTTTTCGCATGCCCGGCCGTTCGGGTTCGAGGCTCCACCGATCGAATACGCGCCCGGCGTGGCTCGCTTCACCGGCGGGACGCCGAACATGCCCGCGTACTACCAGGCGCGGGAGGGCTACAGGATCATCCGCGAAGTGGGTGTGGGTGCCATACGTGAGAAGGCACGCCGGCAGACGCGGATCCTGATCGATGGAGCCCTGCAGCGGGGACTCACCGTGAACACCCCATTCGACTTCGATCGGCGCGGCAACCACGTTACGGTCGACCTGCCCGGGGCCCAGGAAGTAAAGGACGAGCTCATCCGGCGCGGCTTCGTGGTGGACTACCGCCCGGGGGCCGGCATCCGGATCGCGCCCCACTTCTACAACACCGACGAGGAGTGCGAGGCCGTCCTCGACGAAATCATGGCGATTCGCCGCGCGCGCTAAGGCCCGGGACCACGAGCGGTTGCGGGCGCGCTAATCGGTGTAGCGAAAGAATCCTCGCCCGGTCTTTCGCCCGAGGTGGCCGAGGCTCACGAGGCGGCGAAGCAGGGTGGGCGCCTTGAACCTGGGCTGACCGTACTCCTCGAACATGCTCTCGGCGATGAGCTTGAGGGTATCGAGCCCAATCAGGTCGGCTGTCGCGAGCGGGCCCATCGTGTGGTTCAGGCCGACCTTGCAGGCGTTGTCGATGTCCTCGGCGGTTGCGACGCCGTTATCGAGCATCTCGATGGCATCGAAGATGAACGGCACCAGCAGGCGGTTCGCAATGAAACCCGGGGTGTCTTTCACCCGGACCGCGACACGCCCCAGCTTCTCGCAGAATTGCATGGCATCGCGCAGGGTCTCTTCCGTGGTGCTGGCGGTCGTTACCACTTCAACCAGCTTGAGCGCCCAGGGTGGGTTGAAAAAGTGGAGGCCAATCACGCGTTCGGGGCGGCCGCTCGCCGCTGCCAGGTCGCTGAGCGGGAGTGAGCTTGTGTTGCTGGCCAGGAGCGCATCGCCCCGGCAGACCTCCCCGAGCCTGCGGAACACGCCGGTCTTTACCGAGGTATCCTCGACTACTGCCTCGATCACTGCCTCCATGCGGGCCATGCTTGCCAGGGAGTCGATATCCGAAGCCCCGGAAAGCCGGTGGGAGGCATCTTCGCATGCCTGACGGGTGATCCGCCCGCGCTCTGCCTCGCGCTCCAGCCGCCGTCGAATACCGGCGATGGCGGATTCGACCCTCGCCTGGTCGACGTCCACCAGGGTGACGTCGAACCCGTGGTAGGCGGCAACCTGCGCGATCCCGCTGCCCATCAATCCAGAACCGATGATCCCGACCTTTTCGATGCGCACGCGCACCCTCCCATCCGGTTTAGCTATCCATCCATAGCTGCCACGCATTCTAGCGGCGGTGGCCGCCGGGGCGCGACGGTCGCAGCGATGGTAGACTGCGCCCCACAACAGGAGGTGCCATGTCCGTACCAGAACAGAGCCTCATCACCGATGAACACCGCGCCCAGATCGGCCAGAAAAGCGATCCTATAAAGGTCGTGATCAAGGAAGAAGACGCACGCCGCATGCGCGACGTGTTGGGCGACACCGACCCCCGGTACGCCGATGGGACGGGGATCGCCCCTCCCTATGTCATCGCCGGGATGGGCGGCGGACCGCGCCGGGGGATGCCGCAGGTGCTGCCCGGTGGGCTGCTGACGCAGCAGGAATGGAAGTTCACGCGGCCGTTCAAGATCGGGGAAGAGCTCACCGCCGTCTCGCAGGTGTTCGACATCCGTGACCGGCTCGGGGGCCGCTACGGCTACAGCGTCCTGGTCACGCAAGGGACCGACTACTACGACGCCGACGGGAACCACGTCGCCTCGGCGATGATCACCATCACCCAGTTCGACCCCAGGACCCAGAGGAAGGGCGACGAATGACGCAGCGTTACTACGAAGACGTGAACGTCGGCGACGAGACGGAACCGGTCGAGCGGACGCCGACGACGGACATGGCCATCGATTTCTTCGGGCGCGATAACCCCACGAACCCCGCGTTCTCCGACATCGAAGCCGGGAAGCGCCTGGGTGTGGGTGGCGCCCTGGTGCCCGGCCTGTTGAAACTTTCGTGGTTGACGCAGTACGTGAGCGACTGGGCCGGCACGGCAGCAGAGGTCCGCAACCTCCGCGCAGCGTACCGCCGGCCCGATGTCGCCGATCGGCCGCTCGTGCTTGCCGGGCGCGTCGTCGACAAGCGCATCGAGGACGGCAAGCCGATCGTCGAGCTGGAAGTCGTCACCCTCGCGGACGGGCAGCCGAGCACGCGGGCTAACGTGCAGGTCGAGCTGCCAATGCGGAGCGGTTAGAAACAGGGGCTTACGAAAGAGAAGCTGCCTGCTATAGTGGTAGTTGCGGGTGCAAGCACTGCGCCCGAGAACGTCCCCGAGGTGCCCCGTGCCTGCAGCAACTGCCCCAAATATTCTTGCGCTCCCGCGGGTGCCCCGCCCGGGCCCCGAGAGCGTGCTCCGGCCTGTCGCCCACATCATCACCGCGCCCACCTTCCTCGAAGGCGAAGGCTTCCAGGTGCGGCGTCCCTTCCCGGGCATCGACATGGGCCTCGCCGACCCGTTCCTGCTGCTCGACCACCTCGGGGCCGTGGAGTACGCGCCCGGGGAAGCGAAGGGCGCGCCCTGGCACCCGCACCGTGGCTTCGAGACGGTGACGTACATCATCGATGGCGCGATCGAGCATCACGATTCGACTGGCGGAGGGGGCCTGATCACTGACGGTGCCACCCAGTGGATGACGGCCGGCGCGGGCATCCTCCACGATGAGATGCCACCGGAGTGGCTCGTCCGCAAGGGCGGCCTCTTCCATGGCGTCCAGCTCTGGGTCAACCTCCCGCGGGAGAAGAAGTGGACTCCCCCGCGCTACCAGGAAATCGCCAGCAGTCGCGTCGTCCTCCTGAGCTCGTTCGACGGCGGAGCCCTGGTCAGGCTCATCGCGGGCGACCTGGCGGGGCACGCCGGGCCAGGCGTGACATGGACGCCAATCACCTATGCGCACATCACGCTCAGCCCGGGCGCCCGCTTCGAAACCGGGTGGCGCAAGGACTTCAACGCGATGGCGTACGTCCTTTCAGGCTCCGGGACCGTGGGGCCCGAGGGCAGGCCCATACGCGAGGGCCAGCTCGCCGTGTTCGGAAATGGAGACTCGATCCGGCTGGATGCAGCCGCCGTGCAGGAGAGCCGTGCGCCGCACCTGGATTTCCTGCTCCTCGGCGGGCGACCGATCCGCGAACCGATTGTGTTTCACGGCCCGTTCGTGATGAACACGCGCGAGGAAATCTTCCAGGCCATCCGCGACTATCACGCTGGCAGACTCGGCACGATCCCGGCGGAGCGCATCGACTTCTCCCTGCTGCACGGCGATCGCGGCGGAGCGGTCGATGCGGGGCTCGGCCCGGCAGAGGCGCAACCGCAGAGAGAGACGCCCGGGCGCTGAGTTACCTTGCCCGGGAGGCGCGGGCCAACTACGATGAGTGCGTTAGGGGGCCCCGTGGTGTAGCGGCCTAACATGCCACCCTGTCAAGGTGGAGATCGGCGGTTCGAATCCGCTCGGGGTCGCCATACCACACCTGCCCGGCTGTGGCATTCACCCGCCAGGCCGCTGCGCTGGCTCCGCCCACCACAGATTGTGGCTCCGCGACCTGCGCCTGCTTCTCCTTTACGTTCCAGCCCAGCAGCTCTCACCGGGAACGCCGGTACTCGTCCTCCGGTCGTCCCCGTCGCCCTCGCGGGCATGGCGGCTGCGCGCCGCGGCGAAACGAACGG
>JBBIVC010000081.1:0-8553 GCA_037439905.1 Thermoflexus sp. | reverse complement strand
AACGTCGGAATCGACGTCGAAGGCCGCAACGAAGTCGGCCAGCTCGCCGAATCGCTCCGCCGCATGCAGGCCAGCCTCCGCTCCGCCATCGAGCGCCTGCGCCAGCGCCGCGCCGCCGCCTGAGGCGATCGAGCCAACCACCAACCGAGGACGGCACCATGCCCGCGCCAACCGTCTCGTTCGACCCGGCCCTCGCTCCCCGGCTTGCCGCCGCCGCTGCCGCGCTCGATGGCGTCCGGTCGGCCCTGGTCTGCGATGCCGATGGCAGGGCGCTCGGCGCCAGCGGCTGTCCCGACCCGCCCCGCGAGGCCGCTCTCGCCAGTTTCGTCGCCCTCCGCGCCGAAGCGCTGCCCGTCGATGGCGACCTCCGCGGCATGGGCCGCCAGCTTGCCGGCAGCCGCCTCGAACACGTCCTCATCGGCGGCCCCGGCGTGTCGGAAACCCTCATCTGCCCCGTCGATGGGCGTACCTACCTTGCGCTCCTTACCAGCGCCGGCAGGGCTTCCGCCGTCCTTCCTTCGGTCGCCCAACTGTTGCGCCGGCTGGCGCTCGCTTCGAACCCCGCATCGAGGAGTTGACCACGATGATGTTCCCCCGAGACCGCACCCTCTACGCCAACCTGAACACTTCGTTCACCTCCTTCGAGGCCCTCCTCGCCGACCTCCAGTCCCGCCGGCTCACCGGCTATGTCGAAGTCGTGTTCCCCGGCTACACCGGCACCCTCCTCCTCTCTGAAGGCGAGATCGTCAACGCCTGCGAGGAGTCCGGCGCCGGGCGCCTCACCGGCGCGCCTGCGGTCCGCGGCATCGTCGCCCGCGCCGCCGAGAAGGACGGCACCCTCAACGTCTCCACCGCCTTCCCCGATGTCGTCCTCCTCCTCCATCGCCTCATGGATGCCCGCCCGCTCTACAAGGACCTCACCAGCGCGTTCACCAGCCTGGACCGCCTCATCGCCAAGCTCCGCGCCGATGGGCTGACCGGCTACGTCGAAGTCCAGGCCGGGGATGGACAGGGCACCGGCGTCATCTACCTCGCCGATGGCGAACCGGTCGAGAGCGTCCTCTCCACCCCATCCGGCATCAACGCCGGACAGGATGCCCTCAACACCATCGTGCAGTTGGTCACCGCTTCCGGCGGCGCATTCAACGTGTTCGTCGAAGCCGCCCCGGCCGCGGCAGCCCATGGCGCGCCCGCCCGGCCTGCCGGTCCCGTCGCCGCCGCCGAGACCCACCGCGAGGCGCTCCTCGCCTTCTGGTCCGAAGTCGTTGCCACCGTTGAGTCCGTCGCCGATGGGTTCTCGAAGCCCGGACGCTTCCTGTTGGCCTTCAAGGAAGTCCTCGTGGCCCGCGCGCCCACCTACCCGTTCCTCGACCCCTTCGCCGCCGAGTTCGAGTACCGCGCCGGCAATGTCGCCTTCGATGGCCCCCTGCCCGATGAGTTCAGCAAGGCCCTCGGCGATTGCCTCAGCGATACCGTCTCCAAGCTCGCCTTCCAGCTCAAACGGGCCGACCTCGAGACGCGCATCCGCGAGCGGCTCCAGGGTGTCAGCGAAAAGCACGCCGCCGTCGTCGACCGGTTCAACCTCCGCGACGACTTCGCCGAGCTTGTGGCCTAGCAGGGGACTGGCATGGAAAAGGAGCTGGAGCAGATCAGCACGGTACCTGGCGTTGGTGGGTCGTTCCTCTGCGACAACCGCGGCGATGTCATCGTGAGCTCCAACCCCGCTGTGCTCGCCACGGTCACCATGAACACCATCGGCCGCGAGGTCGGGCGCGCGTTCGTCGCCCTCCAGGCCGCCGGCCAGGATGCTCCCAGGCTCGAATTCGCCTACAACACCTGGCGGCTTCTCGCCCGCGACATCGGCGATGCCGTCCTCTTCGTCGTCTGCCAGCCCGCTGCCGATATGGCCATGGTCCGCCTGAGCGCCGATGTCGTCATTGGAAGCTGGCAGAAGAACGCCGCCGCCCAAAAGCGGCTCCAGCGTCACCGCGCCGAGCGCTCCGCGCTCGTGAACAGGACAGCCCTCGACCACGGCTCGTGGAACTCCTGGGCCATCATCCAGTCGCGCGGAAGTTAGCACCTTCACCCGAGGGACACGGGAGGGACAACCATGCCAGAAGGACTCACCGGCAGCCTCGCCCAGCTACCACTGGGAGACCTGCTCAAGATGCTCGGCGCCGGGGCGCAGACCGGCCGCCTCGAACTCACCTCCGGCCTCGATACCGGCGACATCTTCCTCGCCGGGGGCGCCATCGTGCATGCCGAATCCGGCCCCGACTGGGGCGAACAGGCGCTCTTCCGCCTCTTCAGCTGGCCCAATGGCCAGTTCCGCTTCGAGCCCGGCCTCCCCGCTCCCGACCGCACCATCGACCGCCCGCTCGAGATCCTGCTCGCTGAGTCGGCCCGCGCCGCCGGCGAACGCGAGGCCATGCGCCGCGTCATCCCCTCCATGGATACCCTCCCCCGGCTCGCCCGCAAGGCTCCCGCCCCCTCGGTCACCATCGAAGCGGCCGATTGGGAAGTCATCGCGCTGATCGATGGCCAGGCAACCGCCGGCGCCATCGCCGCCGAGCTCGGTATCGATGACTTCGAGGCAATCCGCCGCCTCTACCGCCTGCGCCTCTCCGGGCTGATCGACCTCGCCGCTCCGCAGGCTGCCCCGGCGCCCGTCCGCCAGCTCGCCGGGGCCCAGTTCTTCCAGGCGCTCACCACCGCCGTCGCCGCCGCCCTCGGCCCTCTCGCGGAGATCATCATCGACGATGCCGTCGAAGACCTTGGCTTTACCCGCGCCACCCTCCCCCGCGACGCCGTCGCCTCGCTAGCCGAACGGATCAGCGCCGAGATCCGCGACCCGGAAAAACGCGTCCGCTTCCAGCAGACCATGCTCGCCATGCTCCGCCAGCAGGCCGCCTGATCGCGATTTGCACCCGGCCGTGGTTAACTTGCGGCCATGCCAGGTTTCGTCGTCGTTACCGTTGGTGGCCGCAATCGCGAACCTTCCGGGGCCGGCCGGGCCGTCGCCTTCGTTGTCCGCTGGCTCATCACCGCCGTCGCGGTCTGGGTGGCCGCAGAACTCCTCGGCGGGATCCACCTCGAAGGTTGGGGAAGCACCCTCGCCGTCGCGCTCATCCTCGGCCTGCTCAACGCCTACCTGAAACCCCTGCTCGTGCTCGGGTCGCTCCCCGCGCTGGTCTTCACCCTGGGCTTCTTCCTTATCCTCATCAACACCGCGCTCCTCGTCCTGACGGCCTGGATTGCCGGCAAGTTCGAAAGCATCCGGTTCGAGATCGATGGCTTCTGGCCAGCATTCTGGGGCGCCGTCATCATCAGCCTGGTCAGCTTTCTCCTTACCCGCGTCTTCAATCCCCGCAAAATCGCCGAGCGTGTCGGCTAGCCCCGCCCGGCGCGCCCACAGGCCATACGCGCGAAATCGGGTATGAATGTATCCATGTCCGTTCTCCCGCCCCCGGAAGAGAAGGCCGCCGCCGTCCGCGACATGTTCGACCGCATCTCGCCGACCTACGACCGCGTCAACCGGATCATGACCTTCAACGCCGACCAGCGCTGGCGCCGCGAGCTTGTCCGCCGCCTGGGCATCGGGCCCCACGACCGCGTGCTCGATCTCGCCTGCGGTACGGGAGATTTCGCGGAGATCTGCCGCGCGGCTGGAGCCAGCGCCGTCGGTCTCGATTTCTCCCGCGGCATGTTGACCGCCGCGCGCCGCCGCTTCCCGGGCCTGGGCATCTTCGTCCAGGGCGATGCGCTCCGGCTCCCCTTCGCCGATGGTTCGTTCACCGCCGCCGTCTCTGGCTTCGCCCTGCGCAACTTCGTGGCCATTCCCCCGGTCCTCGATGAGCTTGCGCGGGTGCTCCAGCCCGGTGGCCGCCTCGGCCTCCTCGAAGTTGATAAGCCCCGCAACCGCCTGGTCGCGGCCGGCCACGGCATCTACTTCAACCGCGTCGTCCCTGTCGTCGGCGGCCTCATCGCCGACCGCAAGGCGTACCGCTACCTCCCGCAGTCGGCGTCGTACCTTCCCCCCGCCCCTGAGCTCGACCGCGTCATCGAAGCATCCGGGTTCACCCGCATCACGCGCCGCTCCCCGATGTTCGGCGCCATCCAGTCCATCAGCGCGGTGCGCGCATGACCGTCGCCACGCCCTCGCGCCCATCCACCTTCCAGGCCTGGAAGCTCGCGACCCGCCTCCCGACCCTGACCGCGGCCATCTCCCCCGTTGCGGTCGGCACGGGAGTGGCCATCCATCTCGATGCGTTCGACCCCCTGCCCGCCCTGGCCGCGCTTGCCGGGGCGCTCCTCCTCCAGGTGGGCGCCAACTTTGCCAACGATGTGTTCGACTTCAAAAAGGGCGCCGATACCAGTGATCGCCTCGGCCCGCCCCGCGCCACCCAGATGGGCCTCCTGAGCCCCGGCCAGATGCTCGCAGCCATGTGGCTCGTTTTCGCCCTGGCCATGCTCATCGGCGTCTACCTGGTCTATGTCGGCGGATGGCCGATTGTCGCCGTTGGCCTCGCCAGCATCGCCGCCGCCATCATCTACACCGGCGGGCCCTGGCCGATCGGATATCACGCCCTCGGCGACCTGTTTACCTTCGTGTTCTTCGGCGTCGTGGCCGTCGTCGGCGCCTGCTACGTCCAGGCCGGCGACGTCCCCGCCCTCGCCGTTGCGGCCTCCATCCCCGTCGGCTGCACGGTCACCCAGATCCTCGTCGTCAACAACCTCCGCGATATCCCCACCGACAAGAACAGCGGCAAAACCACGCTTGGCGTCCTCCTCGGCGACCGCGGCACCCGTGCCTGGTACGCAATCCTGCTCGCCGTCGCCCTCGTCGTGCCCATCGGCATCTCGCTCGTGTCCACGGCCGAATGGGCCTGGGCAGCCTCGCTCATCAGCCTGCTGTGGGCTGCAAAGCCATTTCGCGCCATCCTCTCCGGCGCCTCCGGGCGAGATCTCAATCCCGTCCTCAAGGCGACTGCCCGCTACAACCTGGTCCTCGGCCTCCTGCTCGCCGCTGCCATCGCCATCTCGTCCCGCTGACGGTGCTTTGCCTCGCGTGAACCACCTCGCGTAGTATCGCCAGCAGCCGCCAACCTCGAGTCCGGGACGGCGAGCCAACCCGAGGGCACGCCCATATGCGCATCATCGACGGCATCTACCAGCTCCTCACGCCGTTTCCCCAGTTCACCATCGAAGACGCGAAAGCGCTCCGCCGCGACCTCCAGGAGCATCCCCGCGTCACCAAGGGCCTGCCCTATGTCCTCCCCTACCTCCTCAAGGACGGCGGCGATACCGTCCTCGTCGATTGCGGCTGGAATACCGATAGCGCCTACCAGGCGCTCGAAGAGGGCATGAAGGAGCACGGCTCCCACCCCAACGACATCGGCAAGCTCGTCGTCACCCACATCCACCCCGACCACTACGGCATGGCCGGCCGCCTCAAGCAGCTCTCCAGCTGCGAAATCGTCCTCCACGAAAAGGATGCCGAGGTCATCAAGGACCGCTACTTCGCCCCGAAGGGCCTCGCCGATGAGATGGGCAAGTTCATGCAGACCAACGGTGTTCCTGCCATGGATTCGCCAACCATGGCACGCGGCTCCATGGGCATGCTCGGCAACGTTGCTCCTGTCCCGGCCGATACCGAGGTCAAGGGCGGCGAGACCTTCAAGGTTGGCGACTTCGACTTCGAAATCATCTGGACTCCCGGCCATTCCCCCGGCCACATCTGCCTCTACGAACCCAACCGCAAAATCCTCCTCACCGGCGACCACGTCCTCCCCACCATCACCCCCAACGTCAGCATCCACGCCCAGACGCACGGCAGCCCCCTGGGCGATTACATGCGCTCGCTCGAAATCCTGGAAGACCTCGATGTCGAGATCGTCCTTCCCGCCCACGAGTTCGAGATCTCCGACCTCAAGAAACGCCTCCGCGAAATCGAACACCACCACCACCTCCGCCTCGATGAGATGGTGAAATGCGTCGACCGTGGTGGCTCAACCGCCTGGGAAGTCGCCGGCCGCGTGAAGTGGGCAACCGGCGCCCTCGCCGATTTCGAACCGCACATGCAGCGCGCCGCCGTCGGCGAAACCATCGCCCACCTCGAATACCTTTTCGAGACCGGCCGCCTCGCGAAGGTCATGCGCGATGGCAAGCTCTACTGGCTCCCGGTGTAGCAGCCGGGGCGCCTGCCGTCGCTAGTCCAGCGAAAACGGCGGGAACTCGTCCACCAGCAACAGCGCGTACGCTTCCACGCGCAGCGACCACCGCATCACGCCCAGCCCGAAGTTGTACAGGCTCTCCGGGTACGTCCCGTTCAGCAAGAGGCTGAACCAGGCGATGATGCTGGTCACCGTCCACGCAATCGAAAGCGCCCAGAGCACAATCGCGTGCGGGATCAGGTAGAAAATCCGCAATCCCACCGACTTCTTGTCGCGCTGGCCCTCTGCGACCACCACGTTGATCGATGCCGGGTACTCGGCATCTCCGAACGGCGGGTACTCATCGCGGAACAGCGCCATGTAGGCCAGCCCTCGCGTCCGCCAGCGCAGGTAGTACAGGCACAGGTCCCGCAGCCCCGGGGGGTGCTGGTCCGCGAACATGATCGCGAACCACGAGATGATCGCGCACACCGAGGCCACCGCCCCCAGCACGCCCAGCGAGAAGATCCCCCCGTACGTCAGCCACCACGCCCCAACGCTCCCCGCGAACCCCAGCCCGCCAACCAGCAGCAGGTGCGGGATCGCCAGGATGATCCGGAACCCGATCGTCATCTTGTCCCGTGGCCCGGTCGCCGGTTGCACCTCAACCGTCACCGGGTAGCCTGCGGCGAATTCAGCCGTAGCCATGCGCACCTCCGCAGCGTGATGGCCGCATCCTACGCCATCCGCGCAAGCCCCCCTGCATTCCAGCGGTTGGCCCCTTCCTTCGAACCGGCGAGCCCCGCCCATGCAGCGGCCGGTTTGGAACACATAAAGGTAATTTGTTTCACCACTTGCAGATCGCTAGTAGCTATCACGGGCCGTCGCTAGCCTGTATCCATGTCCGACTGGTCGCTGCTCACCAACCACGCAAACGTCCTGCTCTGCATCACCGAAGAGCCGGACATCCGCCTCCGCGATCTCGCAGCCCGGGTCAACATCAGCGAAAGGGCCGTCAAACGCATCGTCGCCGACCTGGAAAAGGGCGGGTACCTCGCCCGCGAGCGCCACGGCCGCCGCAACCACTACGAAGTCAACGCGGCCGCTACCCTGAGGGGGCCTGTCGCCCAGGGTCTCCAGCTGGGCGCGCTCCTGTCGGCCTTGCTGCCAATGCTCTCGGGCTCGCTCTGAGGCGCTTCCCCTACCCGGCCAGCCGCCCGAGCATCGTGGCTGCCGCGCGCTTCGCCGCGCTCACCGGCTCTACCTGCGGACCGACGCAGCCAGGGCAACCGTTCTCGCAGGGGCACGTCCGCACCTGGGCCAGGCAAGCTTCGGTCAGCGCCGTCCGCGCATCGAAAAGCTTCTCCGCCAGCCCCACGCCCCCCGGCACCATGTCGTACAGGTACACCGTCGGCAGTTCGTTGTACGGCGACCGCACCTGGGCGTCCGCGCCGATGTCTCCCGGGTCGCACAGGCAGTGAATAGGCGCCAGGTTGCGCGCCAGGTGCCCGATCCCCATGAGCCCGCTCGCAATCTCGTCGCGCGCCAGCCCCCTGGTGGCCTCCCCGTCGAAGCTCATCCACATGGCCGTTGTGTGGAGGTTCTCCTCCGGGATCGCGATCTTGCCCCAGCCCACATTCTCGTGGGTGTGGAGCTTCACCTTCTTGAAAATCGTCGCCAGGAACGTGATCGAGACCTCCCCCATCTCGAACGAGCCCCCGGCCGCACCTTCCTGCCGGAAGCTTTCCAGCACCTTCAGCTCAACCGCCAGCTGCGCATCGGTGTAGTAATCCACCGCCACCGGTGTCACGAACGCCTTCTTGTCGTCCCAGTCCAGGTACTCCACCTGGTACTGCTGGCCCCGGTGGATATAGATGGCGTCCTCGTGGATGAGGAGTGGAGCGCTCGGCCGGTCGCACTCGCCGATCACCCGCGGCGCCGGGCCCTGCTCGATGATGACGAAATTGTCGGTGCTCGCCGAACGGAGGCTCACCTGCTCCGCCGGGTAGGCCTCGCTCATCCAGTGGTACCGCCCGTTCGCCTTCTGCAGCACCCCCTCTTCCGCGAGAATGTCCAGCAGTTCGTCCGTGTGTGCCCCGAATACCTCCCCAACGCTGAACGGCAACTCGAACGCCGCGCACTTCAGGTGGCTCGCGAGGATGAACAGGTTGTCCGGGTCGATCAGCCCCCGCTCTACCCCCTGCTCGAACACGAAATCCGGGTGGGCCGCCACGTACTGGTCCAGCGGGTTCGACGACGCCACCAGCACCGCGAGCGACGCCTCCCGGCTCCGGCCTGCCCGGCCGAACTGCTGCCACAGGCTCGCAAGCGACCCCGGGTAGCCCGTCACCACGCTCGCCCCCATCCCGCCGATATCGATGCCAAGCTCGAGCGCATTGGT
>JBBIVC010000080.1:0-8600 GCA_037439905.1 Thermoflexus sp. | reverse complement strand
CAGTGAGGGCTCGATGGGGGCGGCGCTCGAAGGGCCGCGCCACGCCGGGCGGCTGGCCGGGGCGCTCGCGGGCATCGCGACGGCGGCTGATGCGACGGCCGCCCGCGAAATGGCGGCGCGGGCCCGGGTGTCGGCGGCGAGGCGGGCGAGGTTCGCGGTCGGCTCGCCAGAGGCGCGCGCGAGCGGGGCGGGCGCCGATTCGACCGCCTCGGGAACGACCGCTTCGATCTGCCTGCGGGGAGCAACGGCGATCAGCTGGCGGCGGGCGCTGAACACCACGTCCTGCTTCTCATCGTCGATGAAGAGGCTGGGCTGGTAGATGGGCCCCTCATCCGCGGGATGCTGGGGCTGCGGGGCGGGGGCCAGGGCCGTGGCATCGATGACGACTTCCCCGGCGGAGTGTTCGTCGTGTGCGGCGGCCGCATCGCCGGGCCCGGTGACGAGCACGACCGTGAGGTGACGGAGATGCTGCACACGGCGGTAGATATCGGGGAGGATCTGCTCGGCCGGGAGTCCCAGGATGCCGGCGATGAGTTCGTCATCAAGTTCGGCGAGGGCGGCCGTGGAAATCATCAGGAGGCGGTCCCCGGGGGCGAAGGGGATGCGGGTGAGCTGGGGCTCGGCAGGGGCGGCGCCGATCGGGCGGCCATGCTCGGCATCGGTGAAGTAGGGTGTGACGCCGCCGCCGTGGTAGTGGAACGCAGCCGAGGGGCCGCCCTGGGCGAGGACCGCCTGGTCGCCGCGGCGCCCGAAGCAGGTGAGGCCGATGCTCACGCGGTGCTGGGCGATGCTCTTGCGGTTCCAATCGGCCAGGTTGCGTTCCGCGTCGGCGAAGAGGCGGCGGAGCGAGCCGGTGAGGCTCATGTCGAGGCTGGTGAATGCCTGGCCGATGGCAGAGACAACGTGGCCGGCGAAGGCTTCGCCCGCAGGCGTGGTGCCCTCCGCCAGGATGAACAGCTCCGCGCGGTCGTCGGCGGGACCCTTGCCGTGAAAGACCCCGGCGTTGGGTCCCCGGTCGACCGGTTCGTGATCGACGATCGCGAACTGGCCAACCTGGAGTGGTTCGGTCAAAGCAGACCGTCCTTTTGCTACCAGGATTGGACACGGGGGAGCAGCGCCGGTGCCGCCCACCGCATCGCGGCAGGCCCCCGCCAGCACCGAGCGATCACTATACCACCGCGTTTTGGGAGTAGAGCAACCGAACGTGCAGCCTGTCTCTCGGGGAAACGGAGGAGAAGGGCCGGGCAGAACCCGCGGTGCCGGTCAGCGCCCGGCGAGCCGCGCCAGGGCATCGCCAGCCACCCGGTAGGTGGTCCACTCATCCATGGGTACGGCCCCCAGTGCCCGGTAAAACTGGATCGAGGGCTCGTTCCAATCGAGGACAGCCCATTCGAGCCGGGCGCAGCCGCGTTCGAGGGCGAGCCGCGCGAGGGCGGCGAGGAGGGCCCTGCCGTGGCCCTGGCCGCGATACTCCGGGCGAACGAAAAGGTCTTCCAGGTAGATACCCGGCCTGCCCTCCCAGGTGCTGAAGTTGTGGAAGAAGAGGGCGAACCCGGCGCTGGCGCCCGCCGCGGTCTCGGCGAGGATCACCTCGGCAAACGGGCGCGGGCCGAAGAGGTGGCGGCGGAGCTCCTCACGGTCGAGGCGCACGGCATCGGGCTCGCGCTCGTATTCGGCGAGCGCGCGGATGAGCTCGATGATGGTGTCAAGGTCGGCTTCGGTGGCGGGACGCAGCGGCATGCTACTCGTCGACCAGTTCGACCTTCGAGACGGTGGCGCCTTCGCGGGCGATGCGGGTGACGAGCGAGCGTCCGCTGAAGCCGGCAGCGCGAGCGGTATCGAGCATCGCGGCGGCGACAGCGCGGGCCGGCTCCTCGGGGCAGATGGCGGCGATGGAGCTGCCGGCGCCGCTGAGCCAGGCAGCGTGCGCGCCGGCGGCGCGAGCCGCGGAGAAAATGTCGAACATCGGCGGAAACAGGGAGGCGCGCTGGCGCTGGTGGATGCGGTCGTCGGTGGCCTCGGCGAGCAAGTCGAGGCGGCCGGCGGCCATGGCGGCAACGAAGAGCGCGGCGCGGCCGGTGTTGTGGACCGTGTCGGCCTTCGAATAGGACTCGGGGAGGGCTTTGCGGGCCTCCTTCGTGGCCATGGAGTGGTCGGGGATCAGGATGGCCAGGTGGGCATCCTGCGGGTAGCGGCAGGGTGCGTGGACGTAGCTGCCATTGGCGCCCTGGACGCAGACCTGGAGTCCGCCGAAGAGCGCGGGGCAGGCGTTATCGCCGTGGCCTTCGAGGTCGCTGGCGATATCGAGCATCTGCGCGGGGCTAAGGGCGCCGTGTTCGAGCTCGTTGACGGCGACGACGCCGGCGACGCGGGCGACGGCGCTCGCGCCCAGGCCGCGTCCGAGGGGGATGGCGACGTTGTAGCGCACGCGGATGCCGTTAGGGTGTGGCTTGCCGAGTCGCTGATAGGTCTGCTTGATGGCGGTGAGCACCATCTTTTCGCCCACATCATCGGTGGGGGGCTGTTCGGCCTCGCTGAAAGTGACCGTGATGGAGGCGAAGAGATCGAGCGCGAGGCCGAGGCAATCGAAGCCCGCGCCGAGGTTGGCGCTGGTGGCCGGGACGCGGACAGTGATGGCGGTTGGTTCCATGGGAGCGTCGTTCCGAGGTGCCGGAGCGTCGATGATAGCAACGGCTGAGTAGCGGGCCACCCGCGGAGCGCGGAAAGGGCCGCGCGTATTCTCCGTGACAAAGCGCCATGCGATAGTTGCCGGGACTCTGGAGGGAGGTCTCAGTTCGATGCTCTGGAATCGCAGGGTTGGGCTTGCCGTGCTTTCGGCACTGGCGATTAGCGCGCTGGCGGTCGCCGCCTGCGGAGACGACGACGACGATAGCGACGCCGGCGGGGGGGACCTGACCGCCGCCAGCGTGGACTGCAAGAACCTCGGGGTCACCGCCCCGGCACGCATCAAGAGCGCGGGCAAGTTCATCGTCGCTTCGGACCTGAGCTACGCCCCGATGGAGTTCGTGAAGGAAGGTACGAACACCCCGATTGGCGCGGACATCGACATCGCGAACTGCATCGCGGAGGCGTGGGGGGTGAAGGCGGAAATCCAGAACACGCCGTTCGATGCCATCATCCCGGCGCTGACGAGCAAGAAGGTGGACGTGATCATGTCCTCGATGACGGCCTCCGAGGAGCGGAAGAAGGAGGTCGACTTCGTGGAGTACTTCGAGGCGGGATCCGGCATCCTCGTAAAAGAGGGCAACCCAAAGAAGGTGAAGGGCATTGCCGACCTGTGCGGGCTGAAAGTCGCCATCCAGGTGGGCACCGTGCAGATCGACGAAGCCGAGGAACAGAACGCGAAGTGCGGCGACAAGAAGATCGAGGTCCAGACCTTCGAGCAGAACACCGACACCATCACGGCAGTGGCGAGCGGCCGGGCCGACGCGGCGCTGATGGACTTCCCGGTGGCCGGCTACGGGGCCCAGAAGGTGAAGGGGACCGAGGTTGTCGGCGAGCAGTACAACACGGGTCCCTACGGCATCGCGGTCCGGAAGGATGATGGCGAGGTGAAGACAGCCCTCGAGGCTGCGGTGAAGGCGATGATGGACAAGGGGCAGTACGACAAGATCCTCGCGTACTGGAACCTGGAGGCTGGCTCCATCAAGTAGTGAGGATGCGGGAGGGGGCGGCGAGCCCCCTCCCGTTGCATGGGGCCCGCATGGCGTTTCTCGCAGTCGACTGGGGGTACATCGGCGAAAACCTCTTCTCGGACATCGTGTTCGAAGGGGTATGGATGACGCTGCGCCTGACGGTGACCTCGATGTTCTTCGGGATTGTGCTGGGGACGGCGTTCGCGCTGATGCGGCTGGCGCGAGCGTGGCCGCTCAAGGGCATGGGCCTGGCCTACATCTGGTTCTTCCGGGGCACCCCGCTCATCGTGCAGATCGTGTTCTGGTTCTTCGCGTTGCCGCAGGTCTGGCCCGGGTGGGCGCCCTGGAACGGGCAGATGTCGCCCTTCACGACCGGCGTGTTCGCCCTGGCGATCAACGAAGGCGCCTATATGACGGAGATTATGCGGGCGGGCATCCAGAGCGTGGACACCGGCCAGATGGAGGCAGCGAAGAGCCTCGGCATGACGTATCCCCGTGCGATGCGGCGGATCATCCTGCCGCAGGCGCTGCGCGTGGTGATCCCGCCGACCGGCAATGAGTTCATCGCGCTGCTGAAGAACAGTTCGCTTGTCTCGGTGATCTCAGTCAGCGAGCTCTTCCTGGTGGCGAAGCTGCAGTATTCCTCGAGCCTGCTCTACTTCGAGTGGCTCATCATCGCGTCGCTCTGGTACCTGGCGCTGACGACCGCGGGGAGCATCGCCCAGGCATGGGTCGAGCGCCGGTATGGCGCCGCGAGCTACGGGCCAGCCGCCGGCGGGACGGGGTGGACGCGGCGGTGGCTTGGCCTGGGCGTGCGGGACTGATGGAGATGCGAGATGGGGGACCGGCGGAATGCTGGCGGGCGAGGCTTCGGGGATGGCGGCATGACTGACGCGCAACTCGCCACTCGCAACTGGCCACTTCTCGAAGTGATCGACGTGCACAAGCGGTTCGGGAAGCTGGAGGTGCTGCGGGGCATCACCATGCCGGTCGCCCAGGGCGAGGTGGTGGCCATCCTCGGCCCGTCCGGTTCGGGCAAGTCGACGCTGCTGCGGTGCATCAACCACCTGGAGAAGATCGATAGCGGGCGGATCCTGTTCGAAGGCCAGCTGGTGGGCTACCGGGAGGTGAACGGGAAGCTGAAGGAGCTGCGCGAACGCGAGATTGCCAGGATGCGGGCACGGATGGGCATGGTGTTCCAGCGGTTCAACCTGTTCCCGCATCTGACGGCGCTGGGGAACGTGATGGAAGCCCCGGTGCAGGTGCTCGGCAAGTCGAAAGACGAGGCGCGGGAGACGGCGGTGGCGGTGCTCACCCGGGTGGGACTGGCGAACAAGCTCCACGTGTACCCGGCGCAACTCTCGGGGGGTCAGCAGCAGCGCGTGGCGATCGCCCGCGCGCTGGCGATGAACCCGAAGCTCATGCTCTTCGACGAAGCGACGAGCGCGCTCGACCCGGAGCTCGTCGGGGAGGTGCTGGCCGTGATGCGCGACCTGGCGGCCGAGGGGATGACGATGCTGGCGGTGACGCACGAGATGGGATTCGCGCGGGAGGCTGCGCACCGGGTGGTCTTCATGGATGAAGGGGTGATCCAGGAAGAAGGGCCACCGGCGGAGTTTTTCGGCGCGCCAAAGACCGAGCGCGCGCGGAACTTCCTGCGGCGGGTAACGCAGGCGTAGGCCGCGGGGGTGCGCTAACAGATAACCGTGGCGGCGGGCATACTGCGCGTGTGACAGGCCAGGAACTGGCGATGCGCGGGCCGGGCGAGCGCAGTCTTCGCTCGTCGCTGGAGCTGATGGCTGCGCTGACGAGCCGCGATGTGCGGCTGCGCTACCAGGGGAGCGTGTTCGGCTGGGCCTGGTCGATGGCGCGGCCGCTGGCGCTGGGGCTCATCCTCAGCTTCGCGCTGGGCAAGGTGCTGGGGACCGGCATCAGCGCCGAGTTCCTGCTGGCCGGGCTATTCCCGTGGTTCTGGTTCCAGGGATCGATCCAGGCGGCGACCACCACTTTCGTGGGGAACGGGGGACTGCTGAAGAAGGTTCGCTTCCCGCGGGCGGTGCTGCCCGCGAGCACGGTGCTGGCGAACACGATGCAGTTCGTGCTTTCGCTGCCGGTGCTGGCGGGCTTCCTCATCGCCTCGGGGCACGAGCCCGGGCTGGCGTGGCTGGCGCTGCCCGCGGTGTTCGGCCTGCAGCTTGCGCTCATCCTCGGCGCGGCGCTGTTCGTGGCGAGCGTGACGGTGTTTTTCCGCGACCTGGAGCACATCACCGACGTGGTGATGAGCCTGCTGTTCTACGCCACGCCGATCATCTACGCCGCCGACCGCGTGCCGGACGATTATGCGTGGGTGATCCACCTGAACCCGCTGGCGCCCCTGGCCGAGGGCTGGAGGGCGATCCTGCTCGATGGGGAGCTCCCGGGGGCCGACCTGGGCATCTCGGCGGCGCTGACGGTGGTCATGCTGGTGGTGGGGTGGTTCACCTTCCGCCGGCTCGAGGATGCGTTCGCCGATGCAATCTGAAGGGCCAGTGGCGATGTCGGTGCGGGGCGTTTCGAAGCGCTTCCACCTGGTGGGGCCGGGGCAGGAGCTCAAGACGATGCTCGTGCACCCGCTGCGCGCCTGGCGCATAGCACACCAGAACCGCGACCTGTGGGCGGTGCGCGATGTCTCGTTCGAAGTGCGGCGGGGCGAGTTCTTCTCGATCATCGGGGCGAACGGCAGCGGGAAGAGCTCTCTGCTGCGGCTGCTGGCCGGCCTTTCGCGGCCCACGACGGGAAGCGTCGAGACGCACGGGCGGGTGAGCACGCTGCTCGAGCTCGGGAGCGGGTTCCACCCGCAGGTGAGCGGACGCGAGAACGCCATCCTGAACGGGTTGCTCATCGGCATGACGCGGGCGGAGATCGAGTCGCTCCTGCCCGCGATTGTGGAGTTTGCCGGGCTGCAGGAGTTCATCGACCAGCCGATGCGGACGTACTCCTCGGGCATGTACGTGCGGCTCGGGTTCGCCATTGCCGCGTTCATGGAGCCCGAGATTTTGCTGGTCGATGAGGTGCTCGCCGTCGGCGACGCGCGCTTCCAGGAGAAGTGCTACGACCACATTGCGCGGCTGCAGCAGCGAGGCGTGACCATCATCATGGTTTCGCACGACCTGGCCGCGGTCGAGCGCTTTAGCGACCGGGCGGCGCTGATGGAGCGGGGCCGGATGGTCGCCATCGGTGAGCCCCGGAGGATCGTGGGCCTGCACGTGGAGCGGCTTGCCGAGACCTCGCCGGAGATCCGGGCAGCGGTCGATGAACAGCTCCGAACCGACGAGGAAGGCCTGGCACGCCGCCTGGCCGAGGACCCGGAGGCCGCCAGGCGGTTCAACGAGGCGCTGCTTTCGAACCCCGAGTTCTTGCGGAGGCAGGCCGAGGAGGAGGCGGCCAGGCGGTCCGACAGTTGATACCATCGGCGCCCTCCGGTGCGCCGGGTCCGGGAGTGGCCGCGGGCAGGCGCCGATGGCATGGAGGGCGGGGGGCGGTGCAAACTCATCGCGTGCGCACTTTGCTACCGTTGCGGGGCCACGCAGGGCACCGGCTGATGCCATGGTGAACCGGCCTCATGTCGCCATTCTGACGGTCACCACGAACGCAGCCGGGCACCTGCCGGCGTATCTCGACGCGCTCGACCGGGTCACCTACCCGGACTGGTCGCTCTGGGTGGTCGACAACGCCTCGTCGGATGGCTCTGCGGCGATCGTGCGGGAGCGCCGGCCGGATGCGCGGGTGATCGAAAACGAGCGGAACGAGGGGTTCACGGGCGCGTGCAACCGGGCGCTGCTGCGGTTGCGGGAGACGGAAGGCATCGACTACGTGCTCTTCCTGAACGACGACACGGAAGTGACTCCCGGGTTCCTTGAGCCGCTGGTGCGCCTCGCGGATCGCCACACGATGGTGGCGCCCAAGACCTACCTCGCGGGCCAGCCCGGCATCCTCGACGACTCGGCCGGGGAGTTCGACTGGTGGCGGGGGACGTGGCGGAAGCGAGTGCTGGGGCGGCCAGAGGGGCCAGGCGACACGTACGCTCACACGGTGGGGACGGCGAACCTCTCGTGCCTGCTGGTGCCCGTCGCGGCGTTCCATGATGTGGGCCTGCTCGACGACGCGTTTTTCGTGTACTACGACGACACGGACTTCTGCCGGCGGGCGATAGAGGGCGGGTACCGGCTGTTCTACGAACCGGCTTCGATCGTGTTCCACCAGAAGGGGGCGACGTTGGGCGGGCAGCTATCGGCTTTCGGGTGCTACTACCTGGCGCGGAACCGGCCGTACCTGATGCGGAAACACCTGGGGCCAGCGCGCTTCGGGGTGTTCTTCACGTACTACCTGGGCACGAGGGCGGCGCGGATCGCGCTGTGGCTGCGGGAGGGGCGGGGAGACCTGGCCCGCGCGACGCTCTCGGGGATGTGGGATTTCGCGCGGGGGCGCATGGGGCCCCGGGCCGGCTGAGCCCACAGGTAGCGGCGTGCGATCGGACCGGGTGCTGTTTCAGGATTGGACCTTCTCGAAATCGCAGCGGACCCATCGGTCGGACGGGACAGGCTGCCATTCGGCGCCGAGGTGCTGGAGGTGGCCATAACCGCCGGCGAAGGCGATCCACTTGACCATGCCGGGCTCGAGTTCGTTGGCGCCACTCCAGTTACGGTACTGGAACCCGGCCCAGCCGTTGTAGGAGATCAGCTGGCCGGGCTTCACCGAAGGCGAGACCTTGGCTCGGACTTCGAATGAGGCGACGTCGTTGAAGACCCGGATGAGGTCATCGTCTTTCACGCCGCGCGCGGCGGCATCGCGGGGATTGACCTCGACGAACGGTTCGCCGCGATGCGTTCCCAGGATGATTTAGTTGCCCTGGTTCATCGTGTGGATGCTCCAGCGGTTGTGGCCGGAGGTCATCCCGAGCGGGTA
>JBBIVC010000079.1:8386-8606 GCA_037439905.1 Thermoflexus sp. | reverse complement strand
GAAGCCATTCGCCAGGTGCCACCGAGCATCCGCGATGGCTCACTCGCCCTCGGCGCTACCCGCTGGCAGACCGTCTGGTATCACATCCTCCCCGGTGCCATGCCCGGCATCATGACGGGCATCATCCTCGCCATCGCCCGCGCGGCGGGCGAAACCGCTGCCCTGATCAAGATCGGCGCCTTCGCCTCGGTCGGAGACCGGGCCATCCTGTACGCGCTGG
>JBBIVC010000079.1:5183-8376 GCA_037439905.1 Thermoflexus sp. | reverse complement strand
GATCGGCGCCTTCGCCTTCATCGCCTTTGATAACACCGGCCTCAACCAGAGCTTCACCACCGTGCCCATCCAGATCTACAACTGGACCACGCTCCCGCAGGAGGCCTTCCGCCAGAACGCCGCCGCCGGGATCATCGTCCTCATGGTCCTTATCGGGGGCCTCAACCTCATCGCCGTTCTCATCCGCGAGCGCTTCCGCCGCGTCTAGAGGGTTCTTCCGCATGACAAACACTGTCGACCTCCGCCCCTCCGAAATCGGCCAGCGCGCCTCGACCGATACCCTCAGCGGCGCCGCCCCCCGCAGCGGACCGGCCGCAATCTCCATCCCGCCCGAACAGACCGCCCTCGCCATCGAGGACATCTCCCTCTGGTACGGCCAGAAGCAAGCCCTCACCAACGTCTCCCTGGACATCCCCGTCAACAAGGTCACCGCCCTCATCGGGCCCTCCGGGTGCGGCAAGAGCACGCTCCTCCGGTGCATCAACCGCATGAACGACCTCATCCCCACCGCCCGCATCCAGGGCTCCATCCGCTACCACGGCGTCGATCTCTACGGACCAAGCATCGACCCCGTCGAGGTTCGCCGCCGTATTGGCATGGTCTTCCAGAAACCGAACCCTTTCCCCAAGTCCATCTACGAGAACGTGGTCTTTGGCGCGAAGGTCAACGGCTACAAGGGCGACCTGAAGGCGCTCGCCGAAGACTCCCTCCGCCGCGCAGCCCTCTGGGACGAGGTCAAGGACAACCTGAAAAAGTCCGGCCTCGCCCTCTCCGGCGGCCAGCAGCAGCGCCTCTGCATCGCCCGCGCCATCGCCAATCAGCCCGATGTCATCCTCATGGACGAGCCCTGCTCCGCCCTCGACCCCATCGCCACCCTCAAAATCGAGGACCTCATGCGCGAGCTCGTCAAGGACTACACAATCATCATCGTCACCCACAACATGCAGCAGGCCGCCCGCGTCTCCGACTACACCGCCTTCATGCTGACCGATGAGCGCACCAGCGGGCAGTTGATAGAATACGGCCCCACTCAGGAGCTCTTCACTACTCCCAGGGACAAGCGGACCGAGGACTACATCAGTGGGCGCTTCGGGTAATACCCGGCAGAAAGGCATCCGATCGTGACTCGCGACCTCTTCAACGCCGAGCTGCGCCAACTCCAGGACGATGTCCTCGCCCTGGGCTCCATGGCCGAAAAGGCCATCCTCGATTCGGTCGAAGCCCTTCGCGATGGAGACGCCGAATGGTCCCGCAAGCTCATCCGCGACGACGAGCGCATCAATAAGAAGCGCTTCGAGATCGAGGACCGCTGCATCTTCGTCATCGCCTCCCAGCAGCCCATGGCCACCGACCTCCGCGCCCTCGTCAGCGTCCTCTACATCATCACCGACATCGAACGCATGGCCGACCACGCCGAGGGCATCGCCCGCATCAACCTCCTCATGGGCGATGAGCCGCTCCCCCGCAAGATCAGCTACATCCCCGCTATGGCCGACCGCGCCATCGCCATGCTCCGCAACAGCCTCAAGGCCTACATCGACCACGATGTCGATGCCGCCCGCCAGATCTGCGACTCCGATGACGAGGTCGACCGCCTCCAGGACAGCGTCTACGAGGAATGCATCCAGGGCATGCTCGCCGACCCATCGACCATCCAGCGCAATACCTACCTGCTCTGGGCTGCCCACAACCTCGAACGCATCGCCGATCGCTGCACCAACATCTGCGAACGCGTCGTCTACACCGCCACCGGCCACATGGACGAGCTGAACGTCTCGAAGTACTGAGCAGCGGCACTGGGGCGGCCCTGCCTATCCCCTAGCGCCTATCCCCTAGCGCCGGATTTGCTACCATGGCCTCCTTCGCCGTGGCGGGCGTAGCGTAGTGGTTAACGCGTCTGATTGTGGCTCAGAAGATCGTGGGTTCGAATCCCACCGCTCGCCCCATCCCAGCACCCACGAAAAAGGGCGTCGCCTCTCCCAACGGCGACGCCCTTCTCGTCTGCGAAGCGCTCCCTTCGCTAGTCTGTCCCGTCCTTCGCCAGCATGGGCAGCACCCGGTTGAACTTCACCTGCGAACCCCCGAGGAACCCGCCGGTGACCGTGTAACCGCCCCCGGTCGACGACCACGCGAAGCCCTGGCCGATGACCCCCTGCGTGCCGTAGTTCCCCCCGGTACTGCTCCCGCCGCCGGCGAACGCCCGCCAGGAGAGGTCGTACGTCCCGCTGGCCGACTGGGCCACCACCGCCGCCGCCACCGCCAGCCCGCCCATGCCGGCCGCCGCCGCGAAAAGCGCCCGGCGCGTTCGTGGCCGTCTCACTTGCTTATCACCAGGACGTTGAACTTCGTCCCGTTCGGGATGTTCACTCCCCCCGCCGTCGTGTAAATAGCCCAGTGTCCGGCCGCCCCGGCACAGAACGGGGGAGACGAAACGTAGTAGGTCACGCCCACCGGAGAGGTCAGCGGGAACCCGCCACCGGTGTTCTCAATCGTGACAAACAGGATCGCGTTCGGATCCGTGACACCGAGAAGCGTCACCTCGTCGCTTCCCGAGCACGTGTTTTTGTTCGGCCCGGTGGTTACTGCGGTGTGCACGAACGCCGCCGGGTTGGTCCCCGAGACCTTGATCACCCCATCGATCTCCACCGCGGTGCCTGTGCCAGTCGAAGCCACCGCCTTCAGCCCGGTCGGGCCCCAGAAGTATCCGCCGGTGCCGCTGGCGCCCGTCGCGAATCCCTGCACCGCAACCCCGGTGGCGAACGTCGATTCGCCCTGGACCCCGGCGCCGCCACCCGAGTTCGTCCCCAGCACCGCGGGGAACTGCGCCGCATCAGTCGATGTCCGGTTCCCCGCGATGGCGATCCCCGTCCCGCTCTGCTCGACCGTGATCAGCCCCTTGGGCGTCGAGGGAGCGCCGGCCGTCGAACCCGTCGCCGTGAACGGCACCACGAACCCGCCCGCCGCCTTCGCGAACAGCGCGTACGGCGCCGGGCTCACCGGCTGGCGCGGCGAGAGCACCGTGTAGCCGCTCGCCCCGGATCCCGACCCCGGCCGCACCGCGATCTCCAGCCAGCGCGCATCGCCCTGGAACGCCGTCGCGCCGAAGTCGAGCTCCACCGAGAAGAGCCCGTTCGTGACCGTCACATCTTCCTTCGCCACGATGCCGCCCACCTGCGCGCCGCCCGTGTCTGCA
>JBBIVC010000079.1:0-5150 GCA_037439905.1 Thermoflexus sp. | reverse complement strand
AGCGCAGGTCATAGACCCCGTTCGCGGGGCTCCCGCCGTCCGTCAGCCGCCCCTGGTAGGTGAACGAGGTCGAGAGCGCCGTCGCCGCCTGGATGAGGCGGCCCTCATCCTCCCCCTGGTCATCTCCCAGGGCCGTGGCCACCGGGATCAGCGAAGCCACGCCCAGCGCAGCCGCCACCACCGCGAGCAACCTCTTGCGCTGCATAGACACACCTCCTGCCCGCTTCGGGCGCTGCAAGTATAGATCATCCGATCAAGCCTTTACACGTTTTGTGCTCGTCACTGTTAACAACCGCGGATTGACCTTGGATACCCCCCGGCGTACGTTCCGGTATGTGCGCTCCACCGCGTGCCTGGAACCTCCTCAACGAAGGACTGAGCAGTGCCCGAAGATGCTGCTGCCCGCGAAGTCCTCGAAGACGCGCGCTCGCTGGCCCATGCCGGTGAGTGGGCGAAGCTTGTCTCGCTTGTAACCTCCCTCCACCCCGCGGACCTCGCCGAGCTCGTCCTTGACCTCGACGAAAATGAGCGGCGCGAACTCCTCTCCCACCTCCCCACCGACGTCGTTGGCCAGCTCTTCGAATTTGTCGAGGACGACGAACTCCGAGACCTCATCCGCAGCATCGGCGTCGAAGAGCTGCCGGCCGTCCTGGAAGAGGTCGAGGATGACGTCGCCGCCGACGTCATCCAGCAGCTTGAGCCCGAACAGCAGGCCGAAACGCTCGCTCAGCTCGACCGCGGCGACGATGTGGCCGAGCTCCTCCAATACCGCGAGGAATCGGCCGGTGGCCTCATGTCCCGGGGCTTCGTCGCCCTCAACCAGGAGATCAGCGTCCAGCAGGCCATCGACTACCTGCGCGTCTTGCGCCCACCCTCCGACCGAGCCTACTACCTCTACGTCATCGATAAGGACCGCAAGCTCCAGGGCACTGTCTCCATCCGCGACCTCATCGTCTCCGCACCGCGCACTCCGCTTGCGGAGATCACCCAGCGCGATGTCCACGCCGTCTCCACCACCACCGACCAGGAAGAGGCGGCCCGCACCCTGCAGAAGTACAACCTCCTCGCCCTGCCCGTCGTCGATGAAGACGGCCGGCTTGAAGGCATCATGACCGCCGACGACCTCATCGATGTCCTCCAGGAGGAAGCCACGGAGGACATGTACCGCATGGCCGGCGTCGGCGAGGACGAACGCGTCTTCAGCCCCGTCGGCATCAGCGTCCGCCGCCGCCTCCCCTGGATGATGGTCAACTTGGTGACCGCCTTCCTGGCCGCCTCGGTCGTCGGCATCTTCGATAGCGCCCTCAGCAAGGCAGCGATCCTCGCCGTCTTCATGCCCGTCGTCGCGGGACAGGGAGGCAACGCCGGGACCCAAACTGCCACCATCGCCGTCCGCAGCATCGCCCTCGGCGACCTCGACGTCGCAGATGTCTTCCGTGCCTGCCGCAAGGAGATCATGGTCGCAATGGCCAACGGCATCGCCATCGGGGCCACCGCGGCCATCGCCAGCTACGTCTGGAAGCAGAACGAGGCGCTCTCGCTTGTCCTGGGCATCGCCCTCTTCCTCAACATCTGCGCGGCCACCCTCGGGGGTATCCTCATCCCGCTTGGCCTGAAGGCCATGAGAATCGACCCGGCCCTCGCCGCCAACATCTTTGTCACCACCGTCACCGATGTGATGGGCTTCTTCTTCTTCCTCGGTATCGCCTCCCTGGTCATCAGCCGGATCGCCTGAGGCTCTCCCGGTATCGCTCGATGCTGGCCTGGCGAGCCCGCACGTGGTCCACAATCGGCTCGGGATAGTCGACCCCGACCCGGCATCCCGCAGCCCGCTGAACCTCCGGCGGCATCCGCGCCGGTTCGTGGATGTACTTCCCCGGCACGTTGGCAAGCTCAGGCACCCACCGCCGGATATACTCGCCCCCCGGGTCGAATCGCTCCCCCTGCGCGCGCGGGTTGAAAACCCGGAAGTACGGCTGGGCATCCGCCCCGACCGATGCCGCCCACTGCCAGCCCACCGTGTTGTTGGCCACATCGCCATCAACCAGGTGTTCCATGAAGTGGGCGGCCCCGAGCTGCCAGTCCAGCAGCAGGTCCTTCGCCAGGAACGAGGCGGCAATCATTCGCACGCGATTGTGCATGTACCCCGTCGCCAGCAGCTCCCGCATGCCCGCGTCCACCATCGGATAGCCGGTGCGCCCCGCCCGCCAGGCGTCGAGCGGCATCGCGTCGTTCGCCCACGCAATCCCGCCGAACCGCCGCTGGAACGGCTCACGCACGATTCGCGGGTAGTGCCAGAGCAGGTGGTACGAGAACTCGCGCCAGGCGATCTCCGCGATGAACTTCCCCGAATCCGCGCCGTGCCCGCCGCATCGCTCCACGACTTCCAGCGGCGATAGCAGCCCCCAGCGCAGGTCCTGGCTCAACCGCGAGGTCGCCCCCTTCGACGGGAAATCCCTGCCACTGGCGTACCCCGCGATCCCTCCACCCGCCCACGCCGCGAGCCGCTCGCGCGCTGCCAGCTCCCCCGGCGCAATAGCTTCCTGCGCAGCCCCCTCGAATCCGAACTCCCCGGTGGCCGGCAACCGCCCGGGGTCGACACCCGCGACGGTCTCGATCGCGGCCGGGCTCCCGAGGACAGCCCGCCTCGAGAGCTGCTGCCACTTTCGGAAGAACGGCCCGAAGACCGCGTACGGCCTCCCGTCCCCGGTGCGCACCGCCTCGGGCTCCTGCACCAGGGTCCCGGGAAGCGCCCGGAACGCGACGCCCATGCGGGTGAGCGCCTCTTCAACCGCCGCATCCCGCCTGCGCGCGAACGGGCTGTAATCCCTGCTCACGTACACGGCGCGGGCGCCAACCTCCCGCGCAATCGCCGGGATGAGCAACTCCGGCGCGCCGTGGCGAACGTGCAGGCGCGACCCGTGCTCACGGAGCTGGCTATCGAGCACCCGCAAACATTCGAGCATGAACCAGGCCCGGTTGGCGGATGGCCACCTGCCGTGGAGCAGCCGGTCGTCCAGGACAAAAAGCGGGAGCACCGGCCCGGCCTCCAGCGCTGCCAGCAGCGCTGGCAGGTCGTGGATTCGCAGGTCCCGCCGGTACCACATGATCGACGCCACCGGGAGATCGTCCACGCTCTCGCCCGCGATGTCTGTCACCGCGCAGGCACCCATGGAGGTTGCGGTGGCCCGCACCGGCCCCTCATCCTTCCCCCATGCGGTTTGTCTCGCTCGATGAAGCCGTCGGAGTCGTGAGGTCAGGCGACCGTCTCTACATCCATGCGGGCGCAGCCACCCCGCATGCCCTCATCGCCGGGCTGGTCGAACTGCGCACCGACCTTCGCGACGTCGAAATCGTCCACCTCCATACCGATGGCCCGGCCCCATACGCCGAGCCCGGCATGGAACACCGCTTCCGCCACAACGCGCTCTTCATCGGCCCCAACACCCGCCAGGCAGTCCAGGAGGGGCGCGCCGATTACACACCCGTCTTCCTCTCCGAAATCCCCGCGCTCTTCGAACCTGGCGGCTCTCTCCCGCTCGATGTCGCCTTCATCCACGTCACCCCTCCCGATGCTGACGGCAACTGCTCGCTGGGTGTGTCCGTCGATTGCGCGCTTTCGGCCGCCAGCAACGCTCGCATCGTCGTGGCCCAGGTCAACCCGCGCATGCCGCGCACCCACGGCCACGCCCTGCCGGCCACCGCGATCGACCTCGCCGTCGAGGTCGACGACGACCTGCCCATCGCCGTCCACCAGCTTCCCGGCCCCGAGGCGAACGAGATCGGCCTCCACGTCGCTGCCCTCATCGAGGACGGCGCAACCCTCCAGATGGGGATCGGCGCCATCCCCAATGCCGTCCTCCGCCAGTTGCGGAACCATCGTGACCTCGGTGTCCATACCGAGATGTTCACCGACGGACTGCTCACGCTCTTGCACGCGGGCGTCGTCAACGGGGCACGCAAGACCGTCCACCCCGGCAAGGTCGTCACCGCCTTCGCCGTCGGGTCGAAGGCGCTTTACGACTTCGTCGATGACAACCCCGCAATCGAATTTCACCCCGTCGACTACACCAACAACGTCGAGGTCATCGCCGCCAACCACCGGATGGTCGCGATCAATTCAGCGTTGAGCGTCGACCTTACCGGCCAGGTGGTCGCAGATTCCATCGGCCCCCGCTTCTACAGCGGCATCGGGGGGCAGGTGGACTTCATCCGCGGGGCGGCCCGCTCGAAGGGCGGCGTGCCCATCATCGCCTTGCCCTCGACAGCGAAGAACGGCGAGGTATCCCGTATCTGCCCCGAGCTCCTCGCCGGCTCCGGAGTGGTGACCACCCGTGGCGATGTGCACTGGGTGGTCACTGAATACGGCGCGCGCAACCTCCATGGCCGCACCATCCGCGACCGGGCCACCATGCTCATCGAAATCGCCCACCCGCGATTCCGCGACCAGCTCGAGCAGGCCGCCATCCGCCTGGGCTACCTGGGCCACCGTTAAGGCTCGTCGGGTTCGTCCTCCCCGAAATCGGGCGGCGCCGATCCGCGCAGGGCGGCGATCAGGTCGGCGGCGTCTTGCGGCGAGATCTTCCCCTGCTCCAGCAGCTGCAGCACACGCAGCTCCTCCGCCTCGCGCCGCCGTTCCGATGCCGCTCGTCCGCCACGCTGCGGCCGGGGCTGCCCGGCCGGGGTCACGCCAGGCGCCGCCTCGGCGGCTCCCTCGCGCGCCCGCACGATGACCTCGCCAATCCCGCTGTTGATCTTCAGTCGAGTTGGCGCGTCCTCTCCCGACGACGGGTACTCGCTCCTGGTCTTGCCAATGCCGCTCGATGCGCGGATGTTGATGGCCGCGCCCGCCGGGAAGCGCACCTCGCCCCTCCCGAGCCCGACATCGACGCGGTAGTCGCCCGGCGCCACCTCCGCGATGTCCAGGAGCACGTCGCCCGTGCCGCTGTCGGCACGCGCCAGGCCGGAATGGGCCAGGACCGAGACCTTCCCCGCGCCCACGTTCACATCAAGATGCCCGCGCGTCTGGATGCACTGCACGCTTCCCGCGCCGACGTTCACACGGATTTCCTCCGCCGCAACCCCGTTGAGTTCGGTCTCGCCATAACCGTTGTCCAGCCGAAGGCTCTCCAGCGGCGTCCCGTCCAGCC
>JBBIVC010000078.1:0-8659 GCA_037439905.1 Thermoflexus sp. | reverse complement strand
TGGCAACGAGCACCTGGACCTGATTACCCAGCAGCAGCGCACGGCCCAGCAGTTCGGCATCACCGGCACGCCCGGCTTCCTCGTGAACGGCCAGCCGCTCGGCGCCGGGACGCCTTCCGACATCGACGCCTGGCGCCAGCTCGTCGAAAACGTCGAGAACGCGCTCGCGACGGCGACGGCAAGCGCGAGCGCCAGCCCCGCCGCCACCGGGACGACGACGCCGGCGGCAAGCGCGACGCCGACTCCCTAGGAGCATCCTTTGGAGGACGAACCCGCGCGCTGGGATGGCTGGCTCGGCCCGAAGCACTGGATGCCGATCGTCGGCGTGCTTTCCGTGGCGGTCATCGTTCTCGTGGTGATGCTCATCCTGGACACTGGCGACGGGGCCGGCGCGAGCGATGGGCCCGCTCTCGGGGTCAGCGGCGGCACACGGCCGCCCACGCATGAGCACGCCGACTTCGCGCTCGTGATCCGCGGCGAGAAGTTCGATTTCAGCGACCCCCGCTTCATCTCCGATACCGAGGGCAAGGAGCTGAGCGAGAATGTCCACATCCACGCGCCGCGCTTCAGCGTCGTCCATGTGCACCGCACGCTCACCACGTGGGACGAGTTCTTCCGCAGCCTCGGCTTCACGTTGACTGACCCGTCGTTCCCCGGGACAACGCGCGAGCGCACCTGCATGGAGCTCCTCTCGGGCGAGAAGCTCTGCAATTCGGCGACGGAGAGCTGGAAGTTCATCGCCAACGGCGTGCCGGTCGATGGGCTCGCCAACGTGTACATCGGCGACCTGGAACGAGTGCTGTTCAGCTATGGGCCGGAGAGCATCGACGAGGTGATGGCGAAGCAATGGCCGGGCGTCACCGATGAGGCGTGCATCCCCTCGGAGCTCTGCGTGGAGCGCATCCCTGCGAACGAACCGAAGGAGACGTGCTCGGGCCGCCAGAATTCCTGCGGGCCGTAGCGGGCGCGGGCTTCACCCGAAAGGCTGGCGTGCCCGCGGCCTGAACATGGTAGCCTCACCCCATGCCGTCGCCGTCCGCCTCGCACGACGGACCCCACGGAGTGATCCACCCTTCGCCGCACGTGATCGTGGTGGTGGCGCGCGAGATCGGCATGATGTTCGCGGCGGTGATGGCGTATTTCGCCATTCGCGGGCTGGTGGAACGCAGCGGGCGCGATGCCGTGGCCAACGCCTGGCGTGTCATCGATTTCGAGAAGTCGCTCGGGATCTTCGTTGAAGAGCAGATTCAGCAGCCGTTCGTTGATTCGAGCTTCCTCACGACCTTGATGAACTCGGTGTACATCTATGGCCACTGGCCGTTCATCGCCCTGGTGGCGGTGTGGCTGGTGGCGCGGCACCCGGCGGAATACCGGGTGATCCGTAACGCCTTCCTCATCTCCGGTTCGGTGGGGCTGTTCTTCTTCCTGTTCTTCCCGGTCGCGCCCCCCAGGCTCGTACCCGGCCTCGACATCGTCGACACGGTGACCGAGCACTCGAAGGCGTATCGCGTGCTCCAGCCGCCGGCCCTGGTGAACCAGTACGCGGCCCTGCCGAGCTTCCACTTCGGCTGGAACATGCTGATCGGCATTGGCATCATCCGCTGCGCGCGGGCCTGGCCGTGGCGGGTGGTGGGTGCCGCCTCGCCCCTGGCCATGGGGGTCTCGACCGTGACCACCGCGAACCACTACATCGTGGACCCGGTCCTCGGCGGCATCATCTGCGTCATCGCGCTCTACGCGGCGGAGTGGATGCGAGGAAGGCGGCTCTCGCCGTTCTCGCTGTCCGTTTGGTTCTCGGCGATGCCCGGGCCGCCGGGAGGCGTTCGCGATGCCCGCTAGATTGCTCGACCCTACCCGTCCGATCGCGATCGCGCATCGCGCCGGGAACGACCTGGCCCGCCTGAAGGAGGCGGAGGCGGCCGGGGCCGACGTGGTCGAGGCCGACCTCTGGCAACGGCTCGGGCGGCTGGAAGTCCGGCACCTGAAGACCATCGGGCCCATCCCCATCTTCTGGGATCGCTGGTACCTGGCCAGCCCCTTCGTCCGGCGGCCGCTGCTCCACGAGCTGGTGCCGGCGGCCGCGCCAGGAACCCTGCTGATGCTCGACCTGAAGGGCTGGAACAACCGCCTCGGCCCTGCCGTCCAACGCGAGATGGCGCGGGTTGCTCCCGGCCGGCCCTACGCCGTCTGCGCCCAGCGCTGGTCGATGCTCGAACCCTTTCACGCCGTGCCCGAGGCCATCGTCGTGCACTCGATCGGCAAGAAGGAACGGATCGACCAGGTGATGGCGCATATCTCGCACCCCGGGCATGCGGCGGTCTCCATCCACCAGGAGCTGCTTACCCCCTCGGTGGTCGCGCGGCTGCGCGAGCACGCCGCGGTCGTGATGTCGTGGCCGGTCAATGATGAGGCGCTCCTGCACCGGCTGTACTCCTGGGGCGTCAACGGGTTCATCACCGACAGGCTGGAGATCGTGCGGGCGGTACGGGCGCTGGGCGCTACTCCATCACCTTGAGCGTGCCCGGCACATCCATCGTGCGCAGCTTTCGAACCGTGAGCAGCGGCGCCATGGCCACGGCCAGCACGCCGAGGATGACCGAGAGGGCGAGGGTGACCGGGCTGATGACCGGGATGACATCGATATCCGGGACGGTGGAGGGGATGCGGATGGCGATGATCGCGCGGAGCAGGAGCCACCCGGCGAACACGCCGCCCGCGGTCGCGGCGATGCCAAGGAGGAAGTTTTCCACCACGGCCATACGCAAGACGGTCCTGACCGGGACGCCGAAAGCGAACATGGTCGCGTGCTCGCGTGCCCGCTCATCCATATTGATGCTGGCGGAGTTGAACGCGATGAGCAGCGCGAGCACTAGCAGCGCTCCCTCGATCACGCGGAGGATCACGACGAACTCGTTCAGCAAGTCCTGGATCACCTCGGCAACCTCGCCGACGCCCTGCGTCGAGACCACGCCGGGAAGCGGAAACAGGGCGCGCTTCAGGTCGTCGCGGGTGACGCCTTCGGCCGGCACGACCTCGAGCAGGTTGGTGGCGCCGGCCAGGTTGAAGAGCCCCGCCTGGTTGCTATCCACGTAGGCGACGAAGCGGAACGGGTGCTCGTGGAGGCCCAGCACCTCCATCTCGGTCTCGACAAGCGTGAACGTCGCGTTCGCCACATCGAGGCGGGGGTGGCGCAGGGTCACGGTATCGCCGGGGCGCACACCGAGGTTGCGGGCGGCCAGTTCGGAGAGGTAGATGCCCTCGCGCTCGCGCTGGATCGCGCCGCTGGTCATGCGGGGCGCCCACACGGGGCTATCGAGGGCGAGCACCTGGACCTGGAGGTTCACTTCCTCGCCGTCCTTGATGACCACGCTCCCGAGGCGGAGCTGGGGCTCGACGGCGGCCACGAGCGGCTGGCCGGCGATCGCGCGCACGACCTCGCTGTCGACCGCGTAGGGGCGGTCGAGGTCGACTTCGAGCCGCTCCGCGTTCTTCGAAAGGATGACGCGCTCACCCCGGTCGATGGTGTCGATGAAGGAATCGATGAGCCCGACGAAGGCGACAAGGGCGGCGATGGCGGCGGCGATGCCCAGGCTGGTGAGCAGGCTCCTCCGCGGCGAACGCACCACGTTGCGCACGGGCACCTGGGCGAAGGTGTTGCCCGGCAGGCGCACCCACCGGAAGAGCGGGGCGAGCCCGCCCCCGCGCGCCGCCCGGTAGCCCGCCTGGATGGCCTGCACCGGCGGGACGCGCACCGCGCGCCACACCGGCCACGTGGTCGCCAGGAACGGAAAGAGGAAACCGATGATGCCGACCGAAAGGAACACCCGCCACTGGAAATCGGTGTACCAGGCGGGCAGCGGCGAGAAGTCTTTCAATACGCCGGCCATCGCGTTGCCGATCAGGATGCCGGCGCCGATGCCGAAGACCACGCCCAGGAGGGCGATCTCCGCGGCGACGAGCAGCGGCCTGATGGCGATGCGCCGGGGCGGCACCCCCAGCACCATGGCGATGCCGATTTCGCGCCGTTGCGATTCGACGATCCGGGCGATGAGGTTGAACGCCGCGACCACCGCGCCCGCGAAGATGAGCACGGCGAAGATGTCGTAGACCTGCTGGTCGCCGTCGATATCGGCATTGATGATCTGGAAGGCCGGGTCCTCCTCGCGGGTGGTGACCGTGGCGCCAACGCCGGGCAACCGTTCAGCCAGGAGGGCGGCGAGCCTGGGCTGGAGCGCGGCGCGGTCGGCGCCGGGAGCGAGCTCCAGGACGAGGTCGTTCACCTGGCCCTCGCGGCCGGTGAGGCGCTGCGCGCTCTCGATGGGCATGAACAGGACGGCGAAGTTCGCCTCGGCGGCGAACCCGCCGCGCTCGGTGATGACCAGGAAGTACTCGGGGGTGACTGCCTGGCCGACGTATTCCACCTCCTGGCCGCCGCTCACCCGGAGCGTGCCGGCCGCGGAGAGGCCGTAGTACTTGCCGAAGTGGCGTTCGAGGAGGGCGACGGGCTTGCCGGCGTCATCGCCGGTAAGTTCCCTGCCCAGGTGGACAAAGAGGCCATCGACGGCCGGCCCGCCCGCGGCCGCGCTCACACCGTAGATCGAGCCGGGGACGAGGATGGCCCGGCCAGCCGTCGAGGCATCGACCTGGGTGGGCAGGACGAGGCGCTCCTCGGCGCGTTCGACCACGCCCTCCCCGAGAGCGGCGGCAACGTCGAGCAGCGAGCCCTGGGGCACGGTCGAGCCCTGGGCCAGCTCGACGCGCAGGTCGTGCATATGGAGGCGGGCATAGCCGTCGTCAGTCGATGCCCGCCGCCACCTGGTCACGCTCGAAAGGCCGGCGTAGCTGCCGGTGCCCAGGGCGATGACGAGCGCGATGGCGGCAACCTGGATCCAGCGCGACTTGAGGTCGCGCCACGACCAGCGCAGCCAGAGGCCCGCCGGGCGCCACCTACCAGTAGAGGTCGGCAACGTTGGCCTTCCCGCCCGCTGGTGGCCCATCTCCGGCGACGTGCCCGCTGCTTAGCTCGATGACGCGGTCGGCGGCGCGGGCGATCTGGCGGTTGTGGGTGACGACGACGACCGCACGGCCGGGGCCTGATTGCTTCTGGAGCAGCTCCAGGATGCGGACGCCCGTGTGGAAGTCGAGCTCACCCGTCGGCTCATCGGCGAGGAGCACGGGGTTGCCGGTGGCGAGCGCGCGGGCAATCGCCACCCGCTGCTGTTCGCCACCCGAGAGCTGGTGGGGGAACTGGCGGGCGCGCCCTTCGAGTCCGACGCTTTCGAGCACTTCATCGGCCGAGGGGCCGCCTTTGCGACCGCAGGCGTCGATGGCGAACTGCACGTTTTCCCGCGCGGTCAGCCCCGGGAAAAGGTTGAACCCCTGGAAGATGAAGCTCACCGTCCTGCGGCGGATGGCGAAGAGCTCGCCCCGGCTCGCGGTGGTGATGTCGCGCCCGGCGACGCGCACCGTGCCGCTGGTCGGCGTATCGAGCGCTCCAATGATGTTGAGGAGGGTGGTCTTGCCGCTGCCAGAAGGGCCGAGGACCACGACGAACTCGCCTTCGCGGATGGCGAGGGAGATGTCATCGAGCGCGCGGACCTGGGCCGGCCCCTCGCCGTACGCGCGCGTGACGTGCTCGAGCTCAATCACCGCCAGCACCCTCCCGGGCTCGCATCAGGGGGACTCTAACGGCGGCGGAGCCCGGCGTCACCGGCCAATGGTCCCTTGTGTGATGAATGAACCCGCCGGGCGCTGCCGGCCGGGGCGGGAACCGGCTAAGATCCCGGTTCACCCGGCCTGTTGAGGAGAGCCCAATGCAATTCGGCGTCCAGATGTTCCCCACCGACTACGCGATCCCGGTCACCGAGCTCGGCAAGGCGTGCGAGGACCTTGGCTTCGAATCGGTGTTCTTCCCCGAGCACACGCACATCCCCACGAGCCGCCGCACGCCCTGGCCCGGCGGCGCGCCCTTGCCGATGGAGTACAGCCACACGCTCGATCCGTTCGTGGCCTGTGGCGCGGTCGCCGCCGTCACGAAGCGGCTGAAGTTCGGCACGGGCATCTGCCTGGTGATGCAGCGCGACCCGATCGTGCTCGCCAAGGAGGTCGCCTCGGTCGACTTCCTCTCGGGCGGGCGGTTCCTCTTCGGCATCGGTGGCGGCTGGAACGAGGAGGAGATGGAGAACCACGGCACGAAGCCAACCCTGCGCTGGAAGATCCTGCGCGAGCGGATCCTCGCGATGAAGGAGATCTGGACGAAGGATGAGGCCGAGTTCCACGGCCAGTTTGTGAACTTCGACCCGATCTGGAGCTGGCCCAAGCCGGCCCAGAAGCCCCACCCGCCGATCCTCGTGGGCGGCGCCGGGCCGCGGACCCTCGATCGTGTCATCGAATACGGCGATGGCTGGATGCCCATCGGCGGGCGGACCGGCGCCATCCTCGGCGAAAAGATCAAGGAGCTCCAGGAGATGGCGAAGGCGGCGGGCCGGGCGCCCATCCCGGTGAGCGTGTTCGGCGTGCCGCCCTCGAAGGAGGCGATCGAGAACTATGCCGCCATGGGCGTCGAGCGCGTGCTCTTCGGGCTGCGCCCGCAAGGCGCCGACGAAGTCATCCCCGCGCTGAAGCGGTACGCCGAAGTCGCGGGGCTCTAGCCGGTTACCGGATCTTTTCGCAGTTCAGGAGCTGGCGCTCGCCGCCCTCGGTGACCGCCATCATCCGGGCGAACCAGTCCTGGAAGTCCTTCGTGCCGTACTCGGCCATGTCCTGCTTCATGAAGGCGGCGTACGCATCGAGGTCGGCGAAGTCACTCTCCACGATGATGCTGAACATCGGCCCGGTGAGGTCGGTGTAGAGGCGGGCACCCAGGATGAGGGGGTTGGCCAGGAGGCCGCCGGCCTGCTCCTTGAAGAGCGCGACGAGCTGGTCGCCCTGGCCGTAGGCCGCCCGAAACGAGAGTCGTTCCGTGATCATGACGAACTCCATCGCGAAGAATCGCGCGGCGGAGTATGCGCCGGCGGGATGCGCGCCGCAACGGCTTCTGTGAGGCCGGCCACACAGCGCGAAGCGCGGCCCCTGGCCTTCGACATCGCCCGCCCGGCCCCCTTGTCACGAGATTCTGTCACTGGTAGTGTCACCAATCGCCGGACGCCGGCCTGGAGGAGCACATGGCAGAACGTTTCGATGTCGTCTTCCTTGGCACCGGGAGCCCCCTCCCCAGTGCCGATCGCTGTGGCGCGGGCCATGTGGTCGTCGCCGGCGAGACCCACGTCCTCGTCGATTGCGGCTGGGGCGCCGCCCGCAAGATCCTCGTCAGCGGCGTGATGCCGTCCGCAATCGATACCGCCGTCTTCACCCACATGCACTCCGACCACATCACCGACTTCCCCGACTTCCTCTTCCTCCGGTGGACGGCGGGCGCGACGAAGCCGTTGCGCGTGTTCGGGCCCGAGGGGACGCAGGAGATGGTCGACGGTTTCCTCATGGCGCTCCGCCGGGACATCGGCTTCCGCCTCAAGCATCACGAGGGGAAGCTCCACCCGGACGGCATCAAGGTCGAGGTCACCGAGGTGCCGGTCACCCCGCGCGCCGAGAAGTTCCTCGACCTCGAGGGCATGAGCATTGAAAGCTTCGAGGTGAACCACTACCCGGTGGTGCCCGCCTTCGGCTACCGGCTGCGCTTCGACGGCCGTTCCGTGGTGATGTCGGGCGACACCATCTTCTGCGAGTCGCTCCTCCACGCCTCGCAGGGCGCCGACATGCTGGTCTGCGAGGCGATGAACGTGCCGATGCTGGAGATGCGGCGAAACGCGCTGCGGATGATGGGCCGCGAACTCCAGGCCTCGCTCTTCGGCGATATCCCGACCTACCACATCCCCACCGACGACGTGGCGAAGCTGGCGAAGAGCGCGGGAGTCGGCAAGCTCGTTCTCTCTCACCTCATCCCGCCCATCCCCAACGATGGGCCCGAGGTGGAGGCCTTCACGCAGGGCATGGCCGGGCTCTACGGCGGCCCGATCCACGTCGCACGCGACACCGAGCGCATCCCGGTCGAAAAGCGAGCAACCGCATGAGCCACGAGGCGATGTTCGTCGACTCCCTGCGCAACCGGATCCGCGCCATGAACATCCTCTGGGAGCGCGCGGCGAGCGACCTCACGCTCGACCAGGTGAACCACCACGAGCGCGAGGGCGTGCTCCCCATGGCCTTCAGCTTCAGCCACTACATCCGCGCCCAGGACCAGTCGATCAGCGTCATGTTCCTGCGCGAGCAGCGTCTTTGGCTGAGCGGCGGCTGGGCCGCGAAGGTTGGCGTCAACATCGACGTGCTCGGCCGTGAGGAGACCGTGGAGGAGATGCAGCACCTGCGGTTCGGCGACTTCGAGGCGTGGAAGCAGTACCAGGCGGAGGTGATCGCCCGCACCGCGCGCGTGCTCGACACCCTCACGGCCGACATGCTTGCCGAAGTCATCCTGCCGCAGCTGCCGCCGAACATGCAGAACATCTTCTGCGCGATCGTCATCGGCCCGGGCGCCCCGCTGCGCAAGCTCGAAGTGCTCGAGTGCTTCGTCTACCAGCACGGCCTGCGCCACATGGGCGAGATCGAGCACGGCCGGGCGCTGGTGGGCCTGCAGGGGATGACGAGCTAAGGCTGCGCGGCAGCC